>NZ_CP039691.1:0-195000 GCF_005145045.1 Agrobacterium larrymoorei | reverse complement strand
TAGTGTAACGAGCAAGCTTAAGCCGGTAGGTGTAGGCGTAGCGAAAGCGAGTCTGAACAGGGCGTTCAGTTCGTTGCATTAGACCCGAAACCGAGTGATCTAGCCATGAGCAGGCTGAAGGTTGGGTAACACCAACTGGAGGGCCGAACCCATAACTGTTGCAATAGTTCGGGATGACTTGTGGCTAGGGGTGAAAGGCCAATCAAACTCGGAAATAGCTGGTTCTCCGCGAAATCTATTTAGGTAGAGCGTCGACCTTATACCCTCGGGGGTAGAGCACTGGATGGGCTATGGGGACTCACCGTCTTACTGATCCTAACCAAACTCCGAATACCGAGGAGTACTAGTCGGCAGACACACGGCGGGTGCTAACGTCCGTCGTGAAGAGGGCAACAACCCTGACCTCCAGCTAAGGTCCCCAAGTCATGGCTAAGTGGGAAAGGATGTGAGGATCCCAAAACAACCAGGATGTTGGCTTAGAAGCAGCCATCATTTAAAGAAAGCGTAACAGCTCACTGGTCTAAATAAGGGTCTTTGCGCCGAAAATGTAACGGGGCTAAAGCCATGCACCGAAGCTGAGGATTTGAGCTTATGCTCAAGTGGTAGCGGAGCGTTCCGTAAGTCTGTGAAGGCGGACCCGTGAGGGCTGCTGGAGATATCGGAAGTGCGAATGTTGACATGAGTAACGATAAAGGGAGTGAGAGACTCCCTCGCCGAAAGACCAAGGGTTCCTGCTTAAAGTTAATCTGAGCAGGGTTAGCCGGCCCCTAAGACGAGGCGGACACGCGTAGTCGATGGGAACCACGTTAATATTCGTGGGCCTGGTGGTAGTGACGGATCTTGTGTGTTGTGCATTCTTATTGGATTGGATGTGCGGCGAAGAGGTTCCAGGAAATAGCTCCACCGTATAGACCGTACCCGAAACCGACACAGGTGGTCAGGTAGAGTATACCAAGGCGCTTGAGAGAACTATGTTGAAGGAACTCGGCAAATTGCACGCGTAACTTCGGAAGAAGCGTGACCCCATTTTAGGCAACTATGATGGGGTGGCACAGACCAGGGGGTAGCGACTGTTTATCAAAAACACAGGGCTCTGCGAAGTAGCAATACGACGTATAGGGTCTGACGCCTGCCCGGTGCTGGAAGGTTAAAGGGAGAGGTGCAAGCTTTGAACTGAAGCCCCAGTAAACGGCGGCCGTAACTATAACGGTCCTAAGGTAGCGAAATTCCTTGTCGGGTAAGTTCCGACCTGCACGAATGGCGTAACGACTTCCCCGCTGTCTCCAACATAGACTCAGTGAAATTGAATTCCCCGTGAAGATGCGGGGTTCCTGCGGTCAGACGGAAAGACCCCGTGCACCTTTACTATAGCTTTACACTGGCATTCGCCAAGGCATGTGTAGGATAGGTGGTAGGCTTTGAAGCGCGGACGCCAGTTTGCGTGGAGCCATCCTTGAAATACCACCCTTATCTTCGTGGATGTCTAACCGCGGTCCGTTATCCGGATCCGGGACAGTGTATGGTGGGTAGTTTGACTGGGGCGGTCGCCTCCGAAAGAGTAACGGAGGCGCGCGATGGTTAGCTCAGACCGGTCGGAAATCGGTCGTCGAGTGCAATGGCATAAGCTAGCCTGACTGCGAGACTGACAAGTCGAGCAGAGACGAAAGTCGGTCATAGTGATCCGGTGGTCCCGTGTGGAAGGGCCATCGCTCAACGGATAAAAGGTACGCCGGGGATAACAGGCTGATGACCCCCAAGAGTCCATATCGACGGGGTTGTTTGGCACCTCGATGTCGACTCATCGCATCCTGGGGCTGGAGCAGGTCCCAAGGGTATGGCTGTTCGCCATTTAAAGCGGTACGTGAGTTGGGTTCAGAACGTCGTGAGACAGTTCGGTCCCTATCTGCCGTGGGTGTAGGAATATTGACAGGATCTGTCCCTAGTACGAGAGGACCGGGATGGACGTATCTCTGGTGGATCTGTTGTCCTGCCAAGGGCATAGCAGAGTAGCTATATACGGAATGGATAACCGCTGAAGGCATCTAAGCGGGAAACCAACCTGAAAACGAGTGTTCCCTATCAGAGCCGTGGAAGACGACCACGTCGATAGGACGGGTGTGGAAGTGCAGCAATGCATGAAGCTTACCGTTACTAATAGCTCGATCGACTTCTTCGTTCCCATTGTTCATGCTCATCGAAGATGAGCATTCCTCTTCTGTCCTGACGCGTGGAATACGCTCCGGACGGGCCGCGCCACGAGGCGCGACGACCTCTGGTCTGTATGGGAAACATACGGATAGGTCAGAGAAAGACGTGTTAAAAATAGAAAGTGGCCAAGCCACCCAGCTTCTCGAAAACAGCGTATGTTTTGCGCTTTGCCGACCTGGTGGTTATTGCGGGGCGGCTGCACCCGTTCCCATTCCGAACACGGCCGTGAAACGCCCCAGCGCCAATGGTACTTCGTCTTAAGACGCGGGAGAGTAGGTCGCTGCCAGGTCTGCAAAACGCAAAACATATACTCCATCTTCTCGTCACACCCTCGGCCCAGCCGAAATCAAAAGGGCCGCTAACCAAGCGGCCTTTTGTGTTATGATAGCTTGATCAAAAATAAAGCGGGCTGGAGCAGCCCCCGACCTCCCGCAGGAAGCAAAGCTTCCGAGGAAGGACAAACAAAAGACCCGGGCGCTTGTTCGACGTCAGCTCATAAATAACGCGGGGTGGAGCAGCCCCCGTCCTCCCGCAGGAAGCAAAGCTTCCGAGGAAGGACAAACAAAAAGACCGGGCGCTTGCTCGAACGTCAGCTCATAAATAACGCGGGGTGGAGCAGCCCGGTAGCTCGTCAGGCTCATAACCTGAAGGCCGCAGGTTCAAATCCTGCCCCCGCAACCAAATCCCCCAGCATATCCCGAAAATAACGCCAGCAGAGATGTTCGACACAGCGTCGCTCTTTGATTGGGACTTCTCCCCCTGAAAAACTTAGGAGCCGCTGATTGCGGGCTGGGGCGGTTCGTAAGCCTCGGCAATGTCATGGCTCTCTGCCCTTCAAGGCGCGGGCAAAGACAGGCAAGATTTTAGTTTGCTAGCAAATCCCTCACGATTGTCAGGAACGCCTCGCCCGCCACACAGACATCCCCGCTATTGTCCAGCGTCACCACCTCGAAATCGCCGCAGACGTCGACACCGCTGCGCTCCAGCCGACGGGAAATCTCCGACACGCTCTCACGACCGCGGCCCGACAGACGGGCAGCCAGAACCTCTGGGCGCGCAATCACATTGATCACCAGCAGCTTTAAGAAAATCTCCCGGAAATCAGCAAGCGCTAAGCGGGAGCCATTGGCGATCAGGATTGCGCCACGCTCCGTTGCATCTTTCGCTGAGGCGGGGATGCCGTAGCTCAGGCCGTGGGCGCTCCACGACACGCAGAACGCACCCGACAACCGCCTGCGCTCGAACTCGGCGTCATCCACGCCCTCATGCAGTTCCCCGCCAGCATCGCTGCTGCGTGTAATGACGCGGCGGACGTGGTGAAGGCGAGGGTGCTTGCCGATACGCTCAAGCGCATAGTCGATCAGCGTATCCTTGCCCGCACCGCTTGGGCCAACCACGACGATCATCGTGCCGAGTGTAGAGGAGGTGTTCGGGCTAGAGTCAGTTTCGTCGGCACTCATGCAACACGAACACCCTGACGCCAGACACTGCGCACGACGGGAACACCTGCCTCACGGTGTACGCGCACCAGATCTCCCCGCAGGCCAGCGGCGATACGACCACGGTCGCTCAAGCCGACCGTCGAAGCAGGCGTCGACGTCACCATCGACAAGGCCCGTGGCAAGGAGATGCCCTCGACCTGGTCCGCCAACAGAAATGGCGCGTAAAGCAGGCTGAAGGGAACGTAATCCGAAGACAGCACGTCGAGAACGCCAAGTTCGGCCAGATCACGCGCTGCTATATTCCCCGAATGCGACTTGCCCCGCACGATGTTCGGCGCCCCCATCAGAACGCTCATGCCCGCGCTATGCGACGCCTTGGCCGCCTCGATGCTCGTCGGAAACTCCGCAAGCCTAACTCCGTGACCAATCGCTTCCCCAACATGTGCCTCCGTCGCATCGTCATGACTCGCAACCGTGATGCCACGCTCGGTACAGCGTGCTGCGAGATAGTTTCGATGCTTGTCGGAATATTTCTGCGATGCAGCGACGCGGCGGTCAACGAAGGCTTTGAAGACCTCGTCGCTGAGGCCCCGCTTCTTTTGATAGAACATGATGTACTGATCCATCGTCTGAAACTGGCGCTGGCCCGGGGAATGGTCCATCAGCGAGATCAGCTTCACATGCGGATCGGTCTCGAAATCCTCGAAATGCTCAAGCACATCGGCAGAGGCAACTTCGCAGCGCAGGTGAAGAAGATGGTCTGCACGCAGGCGGTTTTCCCGCTGGGCCTTTTCTATGGCGTCCGCCATGTCACGCATCTCGCCGCGCTCAAAGCCACCGTCCTCGTCCGAGCCCAGACGAAGGCAATCGAAAACGGTGGTGATTCCGGAAGATGCGACCTGAGCGTCGTGCGCCTGAATAGCGGCGATCTTGTCCCAGGTCACACCCGGGCGGGGAGAGTAATGCTGTTCCAGATGGTCGGTGTGAAGTTCGACCAGACCGGGGATGAGATAGTCGCCTTCGAAGTCCTCGCCACTGCGGGTCTGACCTTCGCTGATATCGGCAATCAGGCCGTCACGGAGAAGAACGGAGCCTTCGAGAATTTCATTCTCAAGAACAATTTTTGCATTGGATAGAACATGTTCGGACATATCGGACATCTTTCATATCGTTGTCAGCCAAGAGGCTGCCATGTGTGAACGGTAAATGCATCGCCGCGCGCTTTCTCCACGAACAGGCCGAGGCCGGAAATGGTGAGCGGGCGTTGAGTGAAATCGGAAAATGTCTGCGCGAGAATGCTGGCCGCCCGCTCGCTCTGGCTCTCTTCGACCGGGCCTGTCAGTGTCATGTGAAAGCGGAAATCATCCATCACATGCGGATAGCCCCACGTCGTGAGATTACGCCGCTGGCTGTCGCTGAGGTTCTGCGGTTTCCGGCGCGCTATGTCGCTCTCCGACAAGGGCGCGCGGAATGGCTCGAAATACTCCACGACGTCAGCGGCAAAGTCCTGAAGCGGCTGATATGTCGAAGCGGGAACCAATGCGAAGAAGGGTCCAAGCGAGCCGATAACGATCTCGGGTATGTCGAATGCCGGACGGGACGCGGTGAATCGTGTCAGCGCATCGATGAGGTCCGCTTCGCTATAGTCGGGAGAAAGTTCGAAGGGAGCCTTTAGCGTCGCATGAAAGCCATAACGACGTGGCTCGGCAGTCATCTCCGCAAAGGATGCGTAGTTGCTATAGGCCTGATCCGAAAACGCGTTTCGACCCAGCCAGTGCGATGCCTTCTGTGTGAGGGAATCGCTTTCGGCGGGAGTGAAATAGATTGCGTAGCGCACAGTGTCGCACTTTCGAATGTCACGGGAACGGTTGAGGAGCATTTGAGACGACTCGTCTCGGCCCCGCAAGATCAGAAGTGCGAGGTAGACCTTTTCCGTGACAGAATGATGATATCCGGCAAATGAACATCATGAAAAGACGCTCTAATGATGCAATTTTCCGATCAGGCGAGAGCGGATGGCGTTTGACATATTGTCGAACAGGAAGACGACGATGAGGATGAGAAGCACCATATAGGCGACCTTGTCCCAGTCCTGATTGGTGCCCATGGCTTCGAGCAGCTTGAGGCCGATACCGCCAGCACCCACGGCGCCGATGATGGTGGCTGAGCGCGTATTGCTTTCCCAGAAATAAAGCGACTGCGAGATGAAGACCGGCAGGACCTGAGGAATGACGCCGTAGCGGTTTACGATTGCAGGCGACGCGCCGACGGACTTCACGCCCTCGCGCTGCTTGTCATCCACATTTTCGAGAGCCTCCGCGTAAACTTTACCGAGAGCGCCCGTATCGGTGAAGAAAATCGCGGCGATCCCGGGGATTGGTCCCGGGCCGAAGCTGCGGGTGAAGAACAGCGCCCAGATCAGCATATCGATAGAGCGGAGGAAATCGAAGGCGCGCTTCATGCCCCAGTTGGCGAGGCGGCTGCGCGTTATGTTGCGTGCCGCGATGAAAGCCAGAGGGAAGGCGAAGAGAGTTCCAAGCAACGTCCCGACAAATGCCATCACCAGCGTCTGTAACAGCTTGGAGAGAATATCCGCGTGCTGCCAGACCTTGTTGTTCAGAAAGTCATTGGTCATTGCGGAGATATTGGACTGCTGGGGATCGAGACGCTCGCCCCAGAGCGCCAGCGCTGCGAGCCCGGGATAGCTACGGCCCCAGAATTTGGAATCCGTATCGAACAGGAAATTGGCCCATCCTAGGAAGCGGCGCTGGACATAAAGCTGGCCGGTGCGAATTTCGGCCTGACCGGCAAAACCGTACTCGACGATAACCTTGCTGCCATCCTGACGAATTTGAGGTGGCACGCCTGCGGGTGCGGTCACGGCATCCGGGGTGATCGTGACAGGATAGGATTTTCCATCGACATAGACATCCGCCCGTGTCGGCGTGATATCGATCCGATTGGTGAGATCGCCATAGATCACGCTGTAACCACCATCCGGAAGTGGCTGGAGCCAGTCGATCTTCGCGTGCGCCGGATATTGGCCTCGGCTCGTCCATTGCGGCGTGACTTTGCCATTGTCGAACCGCAGGCGCGGCTGCGCGCGCCATGAGTACCAGTCCTGAATGTAGCTGGAGGCGCGGTCCCAGCGCCCCTGCATGAAGGCGGGGCCGACATTGAAGGCGAAAAAGCAGATGACAAGATAGGAAAACACCGCGCCAAGCGCGATCAGCAGACCATAACGCTGCAAAAAGCTGCGCTGGAAAACGTGAGGATATTGCGAAAGCAGGCGTTCGCGGTCGGCACCGTTGATCACGTAACTGGAAGACATCACGCGGCTCCTCTACCGAATTCGAAGGATTGCTGCCCAATCAGCTTCCGGCGCGCCCAGGCGGAAAACTGGTCGACGGCGATAATGGTGACCAACAGCAGGATGATGATGGCATAGGTCTTGGCAGCGTGATCGCGACCGATGGAGAGGCGGAAGACCTCACCGATACCGCCGCCACCGACTGCCCCGATGATTGTGGATGCCCGCACATTGATTTCGGCACGAAGCAGTGCGTAGGACACGAAATTCGGCAGAACTTGCGGCACGATTGCGAAGCGCACACGCTCGATCCAGTTCGCTCCCGATGCGCGCAAGCCCTCGTCGGGTTTCATGTCGGCATTCTCCACCACTTCGAAGAACAGTTTTCCCAAAGCCCCGACGGTGTGGATGGTGATCGCGACAATGGCTGCGATGGGCCCCAGCGAAAGAATGGCGGTTAGAAGACCCGCGACGACGATCTCGGGAAATGCCCGCATCAACTCCATCACGCGTCGCACGACGAAACGGACGATACCGGCGCCGACAAGATTGGTGGATGCAAAGAAGCATAGAACGAAGGCGAAGGCCGTGCCGATGAGCGTTGAGACAAGCGCGATATTCAGCGTGATGACGAGTTGGTAGAAGAAGTTCGGAATGTAGAAATTATCCGTCAGATAGACCCGGTCTGCCGTGTAGTTGTATTTCAGCGAACCATCGGCAAAAGGCGATGGCAGGTCGAACATGGCGCGGAAGATTTCCAGCGGGCTGTCTGGCACGAAGGTCTTCATGAAGTCGAAGAAGTAGGGAAGCCGCTCGAAGAATTTACCGGAATTGGCGCTATTGGCAAAGTCCAGGGACGCGAACAGGACCGCAAGGAAAACGACTATGGCGATGCCCGTATAGATACGGCGTGTAACCAGTTGCTGCTGGTAATGCTGCATGACCTTTTGAGACGCTTCGCTCAAACTGCCGTGCTGAGATGCCGATAGGGCCATGTCCTGCTTCCTTCTTCCTTGCAAAAACGGCGGCGTCTTCATGACGCCGCCGTTTCTCGTCTATGCCGATGATCAGCCGCCGATGATGGATTTACGGGCGTCTACGATCGTCTGGTAGAAGGAAGGATCAACCTTGATGAACTCTTTATTCTGGCCCTGCGTAAAGCCTTGGAAGCAGGCGAGGTCTTTCTTCGGTAGCGCGAGGAAGAAGTCTTCGATCTTCTGCTTCATGGCGTCCCCAACTTTGTTGGCAACCATGGTCGGGCCATTTGGAATAAGCGGGGATTTCCAAACTTGAACGATATCGTCCATGTCGAGATTGCCCTTGGCGACCATCTGGTGAAGTGCACCACTGGTGTAACCTTCCTCCCACTTTCCGACGCCAGAACCAAAGGTCGTGCCAACGTCGAACTTCTTGTCGAGAACTGCGAGAACCAGGTTCTCATGGCCGCCGCCGAAACCAGTTTCAGAGAAGTATTCTTTCACCGGTGCGCCGGTTTCCTTGGGCAATGCAACGTTTGGCACGAGGTAACCCGACGTGGAGTCTGGATCTGCGAAGCCGAGCTTCTTGCCCTTCGCGTCTGCAAGCGTCTTGATTCCAGAATCCTTGCGGGCAACCATTAGTGTGTAATAACCGCTGGAGCCATCAGCGCCGACTTCAGTCAGGATTGGATCGACGGCCTTAGGATCTTGCAAAGCGATCTTTGCATAGGAAGAGGCGCCCATTCTCGCGATATCGATGGTGCCGCCGAGCAGACCCTGAATAACGCCATTATAGTCCGGCGATGGGAAAATCTGGACTTCGGAAACGCCCGTTGCTGCCTTCAGGCCATCGGCAACGCACTGCGCGTTGCGCAGCTGGTCGGATGCGTTTTCCGAACCGTCGAGACCGATGCGCAGAACCTTGACGTCCTGTGCAAGAGCGGAACCAGCCAGCACGCCAAGCGCAACCGCTGAAAGAAGAACTTTCTTCAACATGGATTTCTCTCCTGTTTTCCGGCATGCCGGAGTTTAGAATGGCTGAAATGAGCCCCTGACGCGGGCGGGTCGATGCTGTGCGGTCTTTAAAGCCCAGCCATTGTGAGCGGCTGGGGAGCCGAGGCTTCTGGACCGGCAGATTGGTTTTGTGCGCGCTCCGGCAGGCGTGCGCCTTCGATGGTGATGCTGGTCGACGTCATGCTTTCATCGATGCCACCACCTTGAGAATCGGTACCGTAGATTTCCTTCACGGCGCGGGCATTAAGCTCGGAAGGCGTGCCATCGAACACGACGCGACCGGCAGCCATGCCGATGATGCGTTCGCAGTAATTGCGCGCCGTATCGAGCGTGTGAAGATTGGTCATGACCGTGATGCCTTCGCGCTCATTGATGTCGCGCAGCGCATCCATCACGATCTTGGCATTCAGCGGATCGAGCGAGGCAATCGGTTCGTCCGCCAGAAGCATGCGCGGTGCCTGCATCAGCGCACGCGCAATCGCAACGCGCTGCTGTTGCCCGCCGGAAAGCGTACCTGCAGCCTGCATCGCAACGTGCTCTATACCGAGGCGCTCAAGCGCAGAGATGGCCATCAGGCGCTCTTCGGTGGTGAAGATGCTTAGCAGGCTAAGGACAGTGGAGCGGTGATTGAGGCGGCCCAGCATGACATTCGTCAGAACATCGAGGCGCGGTACGAGATTGAACTGCTGGAAAATCATCGCGCAGTCGCGCTGCCAGTGGCGCAGAGCCGAACCCTTGAGCGACGATACTTCCGTGTCATTGAAGTGGATTGAGCCCGACGTTGGATCGACCAGCCGGTTGATCATGCGAAGCAGTGTGGATTTACCAGCACCTGACCGCCCAATGACGCCGACCATCTGGCCCTGCGGAATGTCGAGGGTTACGCTATCGACGGCGGTGTGATTGCCGAAGCGGCGCGTAACCTGTTTCAGGTGGAAACTCATAGCCAAAACCCAGTGTATTCTTATGGGTTCGGCGTATCAGCAATACGTGAAGTGCTAATGTCAGTTTGATGAATAAAATATTACACCGCTCACACGACGCTTTATCCGCCATACTTCTCCAGAAACGCTTCTGCCTCAATGGCGCGGAAATCATCGAGCGCTAAACGCAATGTTGCGTGGTCCCAATCCCACCAGGCCAGTCGGTCCATCCGCTCGCCCACTTCTTGGGGAAAGCGGCGCTTGATGAGCTTTGCCGGCACGCCGCCGACAATAGTGTAAGGCGCGACATCCTTGGAAACGACCGCTCCCGCCCCAATCACGGCGCCGTTTCCAACCGTTACGCCGGGAAGGATGGTTGCTCCGTGACCGATCCAGACGTCATGTCCGATGACGACCCGCTTTGCGCGGCGGGCTTCGAAGAACTCGGTTTCGTCTTCCGCATCGTCCCAATAGTTATTGGCGCGGTAGGTGAAATGGTGAAGCGTCGCGCGCCAAGTCGGGTGGTTCGTGGCGTTGATGCGCACAGAGGCGGCGATGTTGACGAACTTGCCGATGGTTGCGCACCAGATGGAACCATCCTGCATGATGTAGGAATAATCGCCCATCTCGGTTTCTTCGATGCGGCAGCGCTCGGAAATTTCGGTGTAGCGACCGATGCTGGATCGGACCACGCGGGCAGTCTCATGAATGACTGGCTCAAGACCCACTTTAACGCTCATGCTGCTGCCTTTCGCGGTGAAAATTGCGAGACGTCGAGAATGCGATCTGCAACGGCTTCACGAACTTCCTCATCATGGAAAATGCCAAGAAGGGCCGTTCCTTCCTGCTTCTTTTGCCGGATCATTTCCACCACCACCTTGCGGTTGGCAGCATCCAGCGAGGCCGTCGGCTCGTCCAGAAGCAGGATGGCGTGATCGGTGATGAAGCCTCGCGCAATATTGACGCGCTGCTGTTCACCGCCTGAGAAGGTGGCGGGCGGAAGCGACCATAATTCGCGCGGCAGATTGAGTTTTGCCAGAAGATATCCAGCCCGATCCCGCGCCTCTTCCAGCGGCACTTTACGCGCTAGAAGCGGCTCTGCCACCACATCCACCGCCGCAACGCGCGGCACGGTGCGCAGAAACTGGCTGACATAACCGATGGTGCGATGGCGGACCTCGAGAACGGTGCGCGGGGCAGCGCTGCCGATATCGACCATCTGCCCGTCATGCCTGATCAGAATCTGGCCGCTATCGATGGCGTAGTTGCCGTAAAGCATTTTGAGGATCGAGCTTTTGCCGATACCCGACGGGCCGCCAAGCACGACGCATTCACCGGCTGCAACGGAAAAATTCACGTTCCGCACCACAGGCAGTTCGATGCCATCGCGCAGATGCATGGTGAAGCTTTTGAACACTTCGGAAACGATGAGAGGAGTGGGCATCAATATCTCTTTCTTATACGCGCAGCTAAACCTGCAAGATCGAGGAGACGAGAAGCTGGGTGTAAGGCTCGCGCGGATCATCCAGCACGCGGTCGGTCAAACCATGCTCGATGACATTGCCGCCCTTCATCACCATCATGCGGTGGGAAAGCAGCCGTGCCACGGCAAGATCATGGGTGACCACAATGACGGAGAGACCGAGATCGTTGACGAGACCGCGAACGAGATCGAGCAGACGGGCCTGAACCGAAACATCGAGACCACCGGTCGGCTCATCCATGAAGACGAGCCGGGGTGAGGTGACCAGATTGCGGGCAATCTGAAGACGCTGACGCATGCCGCCGGAAAAAGCACGCGGCTGATCGTCGATCCGGTCCGTCCCGATTTCAACGCGCTCCAGCCATTCGCTGGCGCAACCGCGAATATTGCCGTAATGACGGTTGCCGATTGCCATCAGCCTTTCGCCAACATTGGCGCCTGCCGAAACGGTCATGCGCAGGCCATCTGCCGGGTTCTGGTGGACGAAGCCCCAGTCCGTGCGCATCAAAAGGCGGCGCTCGGCCTCGCTCATATGGTACAGATCGCGTGTCGAACCATCGCGCATGCGATACTCGACACTGCCGGTCGTCGGCATCAAGCGCGTTGAGATGCAGTTCAGCAGCGTGGTTTTGCCGGAACCGGATTCTCCGACGATGGCGAGAACTTCGCCCGGCCAGAGTTCGAAGGAAACATTGCGGCAACCGGCGCGGTCGCCGTAATATTTCGAAACGTCACGAACTTTCAGAAGCGGTGCGTCACTCATTCTGCGGCCTCCTTCGCATCGGCCAGAAGATGGCCACGATGACCATGGGCCTGACGATCTTCGCAATGATCGGTATCGGAGCAGACGAACATTCGCCCGCCCTTGTCGTCCAGCACCACCTCGTCCAGATAGACATTATCGGCTCCGCACAGCGCGCAGGGCTTGTCGAAGGTCTGGATTTCGAAGGGATGGTCGTCAAAGTCGAGGCTGACGACTTCGGTGAAGGGCGGAACGGCATAGATGCGCTTTTCGCGACCGGCACCGAAGAGCTGCAAGGCCTCCGACATGTGCATTTTCGGATTGTCGAATTTGGGTGTTGGCGAAGGATCCATCACATAGCGATCCGCGACTTTCACCGGATATGCATAGGTGCGCGAGATGCGTCCGTTATGGGCGATATCCTCATAAAGCCGAACATGCATGAGGCCGTATTCTTCCAGCGCGTGCATCACGCGGGTTTCGGTTTCGCGCGGCTCCAGAAAGCGCAGAGGTTCAGGGATCGGCACCTGATAGACCAGAACCTGACCTTCCGTCAGCGTTTCCTCGGGAATCCGGTGGCGAGTCTGGATGATGGTAGCGTCCTTGGTGTGCGTCGTCACCGCAACCTGCGCGACCTTCTGGAAGAAGGCGCGGATGGAAACGGCATTCGTGGTGTCGTCAGCACCCTGATCGATGACTTTGAGCACGTCATCGGGGCCGAGGATCGCGGCTGTCACCTGCACGCCGCCGGTTCCCCATCCATAGGGCATGGGCATTTCGCGAGAGGCAAAAGGCACCTGATAGCCGGGAATGGCAATGGCCTTCAGGATCGCGCGGCGGATCATCCGCTTCGTCTGCTCGTCCAGATAAGCGAAGTTATAACTCGCCAGGCCTTCATCCGTCAGTTCGTCTTCAAATGAAACTTCTTCAAGCATCGTGCGTTGTCCTTCCGTAAGTCACAACGGATGTCAGGAGTAAAAGGTCATGGAGATCGGAATTCTCATCACGCTGTTCTTCACTGTATTTGCAGCATCGAGCGTATTTTGCGCCTATTGGTTCAACGAACACGGCTGAGGCTAAGTCTTTACTCTGCCGCATCGCTCAACCATTCTTCAGATGATTTTTGCGCTGCTTCGAAATCAGCGCGCATCTTGCGGACCAGGCCAAGTTCGGCCTGAAAATCCACGTAATGCGGAAGCTTCAGATGTTCTACGAACCCTGTCGCCTGGACATTATCCGCATGTGAGATAACGAATTCTTCGTCCTGCGCCGGTGCCGTCCGGTCTTCTCCGAATTCATCTGCCCGAAGCGCCCTTTCCACCAGCGACATGGCCATGGCCTTCCGCTCACTTTGTCCAAAAACCAGACCGTAGCCCCGCGTAAATTGTGGTGGTGCCTTTGCCGAGCCTTTGAACTGGTTCACCATTTGGCATTCCGTCACCTGAATATCGCCGATCGAAACGGAAAATCCGAGTTCCGGCACATCCAGCTCCACCTCGATGTCACCGATGCGGATTTCTCCGACGAAAGGATGGTTCCGCCCATAGCCGCGCTGGGTGGAATAGGCCAGCGCCAGCAGGAAACCTTCGTCACCCCGCGCCAGCGATTGCAGACGCAGATCCCGCGGCATGGGAAACTCCATAGGCTCCCGCGTTAGGTCTCCGGGAATATGATCCGTCGCCATGTCTCCATCGCTTTCGATCAGGCCTTCTTCGCTAAGAATGTCCGAAACGCGCATGATATTTTCGGCCTCCGCATCGCGGAAGGCTGGTGCATCCACCGCCTCATCTTCGAGAAGGGATGGATCGAGCAGGCGATGCGTGTAATCGAAAGTGGGCCCAAGCAACTGACCGCCCGGCAAATCCTTGTAGGTCGCGGAAATGCGCCGCTCCACCAGCATCGCGCCGGTATCGACAGGGTTGGAATAGCCGAAACGGGGAAGGGTAGTGCGATAGGCACGCAGCAGGAAGATCGCCTCGATCATGTCGCCACGCGACTGCTTGACTGCAAGTGCGGCTAGCGATCTATCATAGAGGGAAGCTTCCGCCATTACACGGTCGACTGCCAGCCCCAGTTGCTCGACAATCTGGGTGATCGTCATCGCGGGTAAGCTGCGGTCTCCGCGGCGGCGATCCGCCAAAAGGCGGTGGGCATTGGCGATGGCGGTTTCTCCGCCTTTTACGGCAACATACATCCTCAGGCCTCCATCAGGGTAATGCGGGTGGAGCGCGGCAGGCAGAGGAAGTGATTGCCGCAGGTCAGGATGACATCCACGCCGCGCGGAAAGGCTGCGCGGTTCTCATTCCACAGGCGCTCGAAAAGATCGGGCAGGCCGCCGGGGGAAATGGTCATGGAGGTCTGGATGCCCGGGCCGGTAAGGCGCATCGCAGGACCATTCTCCATATCCGGAACTTCGATGAGAAGCGTTGCCGATCGGTCGGGATATTCCTGCGTGCCTTGAGCAAAGAGATCGAAAGAGGAAAGCGCGCTACCAATTTCGATGACGGCGAAACGCGCCTCAGATTTTTCCTGCGCTAGAACCGCCCCCGTATGAAAGCTCAACCAGCTCGGAACCAAAGATTTGGCAGCCAGCGAGCTCAACCACACCGGCGTATCGTGATCGCAAAGCGTGAGAAGAATTCCACCAGCCGCAATATTGAGCGGAGAGGGCGGGCGGATGGGCAGTTCGAACGATTGTTTACTTCCCGGGCGCGCCATTCCGTCCATGAGAGCCCGAAAAACGTGCTGCGAATCGAAGACGGGGTCGGAGAAGCCGCCAGTCACGATATTTGCTCGTGCGGTCATCAGTCGTCTCCTCTGACCATGGTGAAGAAATCGACGCGGGTCGCTGCCGTTTCCCTGATGCGCTGCGACTTCTTTTCAGCGAGGCGCTGCGCGACAACCGAAAGAACCCGGCTTTCGATAAGCGGACGTGTCGCCTCTTCCTGCCACAGCGCATCGGCAATCGCTGCGTACCAGGCCTGCTTGCGACTGGTTCCCAGCGCATGTGCGTGGCCGATTGTGCCGGACCCGAGCTTGACGGTGGCGCGCGTCACCGTGGCCTCACCAAGATTGAAGGGCGAACCACCTCCGCCGATCTTTCCACGCACCATCACCAAACCCGTTTCCGGACCTCTGACTTTTTCAACCTGCGGCTTGGTTTTGAGCGCGTTCCAGAATGCCAGAAGCTCATCCACCGTTGCGCGTGCCAGAAGCCCGGCAGCCCGTCTTCGTGCCTCATGTATTTCGGTCGGATCCATCATGTTTGTCCTTAAATGTCTATTGATATAGACAACCATACAAGATAGGATAGATGTAAGCCTGAAGAATGACAAGCGTGTGACATGAACCTGACGAGCAATATGAGAAAGAAGAACGGCGTCGCGCTTTGGCGCCAGATTGCCGACCGCATCAGAGCCGCAATTTCCGCCGGTGAATATGACGCCACAGGCATGCTGCCGCCGGAAATGGTGCTTGCGGAACGCTTCGGCGTGAACAGGCACACGGTCCGAAGCGCCATCGCGGCGCTGGCTGGCGAAGGGATCGTGCAGGCGCTGCAAGGGCGCGGTACGATAATCACGAGGAAAGAACGGCTCAATTTCCCGATCTCGAAGCGAACTCGCTTCACGCAAGGGCTCGGAGATCAGGCGAGAGACATGGCGGGCCTGCTTCTTTCTCACTCGGTGGAAGGCGCGACGACGTCACTTGCGGAGAAGCTGCGGGTCGATCCCGGTGCACCACTCATTCGTCTGGAAGTGCTTCGCAAGGTCGATCAGAAGCCGGTTTCGAGATCGACCTCATGGTTTCCGGCAGGGCGCTTCGATGGTGTTGCGGAGAATTACGAAAAGACCGGATCGATTACCGAAGCATTGAAGAGGGCTGGCGTGTCCGATTACGTGCGCGCATCGACCGTCGTGTCTGCAAAACACGCCGAAGCTGACGATCTAGCCGATCTCGAGCTTTCTCCGGGTGCCATTCTGCTCGTTTCCGATGCGCTCAACCTCGATATGGACGGCGTGCCCATTCAATATGGCATCAGCCGTTTTCCGGCTGACGTCGTTCAGTTCACAATCGAAAACGATCTGTAATCCGAATCCGGCTTGCAGGCTCGTTCCAATTCGATCAGTCGATCTTGATCGGCAGTGTGACATCCCGGGCCGCATTCGGCGGAGGCGCGGTTACTGGAGACGCCCTTTCGATCCAGGAGACGACCTGCTGATCGACGGAGGCATCGCCTGTCGAACCACGCAGGCGAATGGAGCTCAAAGCGCCGCTTTCGCTGACCCGGAAGCTGACGGTCACCAGCATGCCCTTGGCCTTCAGGTTACCCGGCTTTCTACGTGATATCTGCGAGCGGATCCGAGATTCCCATTTGGCAGGGGTCATGGAAGAAGAAAACAGCCCGCCGCTGTTTCTCGGCGCTGCGGTTCGATTGGACTGCGTCGTCTCCGCCTTGGCAATATCGCGCTGCTCCGCGCGCTGCGGCGCCTGCTTCGGCTTCTCCGCCTGCGTTTTCTTCTTTTCCTTCTCCACCTTCTTTTCTACCGGGGGCGGAGGCGGGCGGATGACGGGAAGTGGAACTTCGACATTTTCGAGCGCTGCCATCTGCTGCTGCTCGACAGGATCGACCTCTTGAACGGGTTCTGGCGGAAGCTCCTCAGGCACTGGCTCGGCAGTTTCCTGCGGAGGCTCCGGCGGGGGGGCTGGCGTTGGCGGCGGCTCTTCGACCACCGGCTCCGGAACGGGTTCCGGTTCCGGCTGCGGTTCTTCCGGTACGGGCTCTTCCACAGGTTCGGTCACATTGCTCATGACCTCCTGCTGCTCCACCTGATCGTTGGCCTCGACGGTGTCTTCGGTCTGAACCGCTTCAGGCAAGGCGGCAAGCTCGATCATGATAGCCGCAGGCGGAGCACTGTCGCCAGCGGGCTCTTCCGGTTCCTGCAGAAGATAATAGGCAGCGCCCGCATGGACGGTCAGTGTCAGCATTGCCGCCGTCGCCCACAGCGCGACTTCTCCCAGCCGGGACCGTCTGGACTGAAGGTAGGCGGTCTTCGTCATTGCGCAGCTCCATTCGCGGACGGTGCCGGAGGCTGCGCAGGCGTACTTGGCTGGCTCGCAGCTGCCGTGCCTTCCAGTCCGACAAGGGCAATCTTGAGATAGCCGCTGTCACGCAGCATGTTCATGATTTCCATGAAGTGCCCGTAATCCACGGCCTTGTCCGCCCGCAGGAAGATGCGCGTATCCTTATTGCCGCCGGTGCGGGCATCGAGGCTTGCAGCTAGTGCTTCGCGGGCAACCGCATCATTGCCGAGATTGAGTGACAGATCGTCCTTCACCGTCAGGTAAAGCGGCTCGTCCGGCCTTTCGGCGGGCTTTGCCGTGGAGGCGGGCAGATCGACATTCACGTCGACCGTGGCAAGCGGTGCCGCCACCATGAAGATGATCAGAAGCACGAGCATGACGTCGATGAACGGCGTCACGTTGATTTCGTGGTTCTCGGAGAGTTCTTCCCCGTGACTTTCCCGAATACCGCCAGCCATGTTCTTAGCGCCCTACCAGAGAAACGGCGGGCTTTACTGCGCCGCCGGGCGGAATGCGACGGAAATCCAGATCACGGCTGACGAGACGCTCTACCCCAGCGGCGACATCGGCCAGCAGATGGCGATAGCCAGTGATAGAACGGGCAAAGACGTTGTAGATCACCACTGCCGGAATGGCCGCGACAAGCCCGATGGCCGTTGCAAGCAGAGCTTCGGCAATGCCCGGGGCGACGACGGCCAGGTTGGTGGTCTGCGATTCCGAGATGCTGATGAAGGAATTCATGATGCCCCAGACGGTACCGAACAGACCGACGAAAGGCGAAACCGAGCCGATGGACGCCAGAACGCCAGTACCACGCGACATGCGGCGACCGGCATGGGTTTCAATGCGCGAAAGAATGGAGGTGACGCGCTCCTTGATGCCACCGCCATCCGTGTGTTCCACCACGGCGTCGGACAGCTTCATTTCATGCGTCGCCATGCGCAGCATCAGGGCCGCCGGGCCGCCCTTCTTTTCCACGGCGTCCGTCGCTTCGGAAAGCGTCTTTGCCTTGTGAATGATCTTCAGCGTCGAACCGGCCCGAACGCGGGCACCCGCGAGCTCTACCGTCTTTGCAAGCCAGACCGTCCAGGTGATGAGGGAGGCGATGGCAAGTCCGATCATCACGCTCTTGACCACCCAGTCGGCGGCCATGAACATGCCCCAAGGGGAAAGATTATGGGGAATATCGGCGCGCGCGCCACTATCGACATCAACCGGTGCCGGGGCAGCCGGAGCGGCTTGAAGCGCTGGATCGGCAGCAGAAGGCTGCGCAGAGGGTGCTTGAACGGGAGTTTCGCCAGCCGGTGCGGCTGGTGCGGGCTCGGCTGGCGTGGTTGCAGCCGGTGGCTGCCCAGCTTGCGACGTGGGTTGCTGAGCAGGCGCAGAAGGCTCGGCGGTCGTGGCAGGCGCCACCTGTTGCTGAGGCTCGGATGATTGGGTAGCGGGCTGCGTGTTCTCAACCGGAGCCGGTGCTGGTGCCTGCGCAAAAGCCGCCGTCGAAGACATGGCCGACATCACCGCCAACGCCAGAACCATATTGCGGGCTCCAAGACGTGGCGTCTTGATAAGGTGCGACGAGAGGATCGAGTTTCCGGCTGCCATCAAAATATTCCCGAGTTTCACACGCTGTCCGACGATGAAGTTCGTCGGTAGGTCCCACTGCCATCACGTCGCAGGCATGCCTTGCCCGTCTCTCGATAAAGTGGAGTAAGATTGGCAACTAATACAGTGTGGAAACCGGAGCTGTAAACTCTTCTTTTACAAAAAAAGAGCGTTTGAGCGCCCGCTCAAGTAAGAGTTGAATTATTTGTGAGGTCAACTCTGCTGCGTGGGGAGGAATTGCGCCACCAGTTCGTGGCGGTCTCCGGGGTAGGTCACCGTGACGTGGGTGATATAGGTCTGGCCATTCCAAGTGCGCCGTTCGATGACGAGGCATGCGGTGCCGGTGGGGATGGCCAGCGCTTCCGCCACCCTACGATCCGCCGAAACCGCGCGAATCCGGTGTTCGGCAGCGCTCCACGGCACCATCTGCAACAGCCATGTGCCGGGGCCGATATGCGTGAAATCCGCCTCTTTCGCTTCCGGCACGGAAGAAACATTGATCGTGCGCTCCTCCAGACAGAAGGGAACGTCGCCGGTAAAATGCCTGCAGGTGATGCTAAGAACGACGGCGCCTGCCTTGACCTCGAGCTGCGCACGGTCCTCAGCGCTCGCTTTTCTCATTTCGCGATGATCGAGTTTATAGGCGTATGCCAGGCCCATATCCTGAACTTCACGCTGAATATCGTGAATTTCCAGCACGGCGGATTGCGCATGTGGCTGCGTGACGAAACTACCTGAACGGCGGCGGCGCTCGATGAGGCCTTTCTTGACCAGTTCTGTCAGCGCCTTGTTCACCGTCATGCGCGAACAGCCATATTCCAGGGTCAATTCGTGCTCGAAGGGAATACGGTATCCAGGCGGCCATTCGCCGGACAGGATACGGCCTTCCACGTCGCTCATAATGCGCTCGTGCAAAGATTTATCCTGCGTTACCCCAGCTTCAGCCATTCGGTTTGCCCCGTTTCACGGACCGCCTGATATCACCCTCTCCAACACTTAGCCATGGGCGACGGTCGCAATGAGCCATGGCTCACGTTGCTATATGCCGGGCGGCTCTGGCCTCCAGCATAGACAGCCCGCTGTGGATCAAAACCGCAAGCGCGGCCACGATAAGTCCGCCTTGGAGAATAAAGGCGAGGTTGTTGGACTGGAGCCCGGCAATGATGACTTCGCCCAGCGTTCTCGCGGCAACTGTCGAACCGATGGTGGCGGTGGACAGGCTGATGACGGCGGAAAGGCGGATACCGGCGAGTATGGCTGGAAGTGCCAGCGGTATCTCCACCCGCCAAAGCCGCTGCCATCCGGTCATACCTGCGCCACGGGCGGCTTCTATGATGGATGGGGGGAGGGTCGTCAGCCCGGTCAGAGTGTTCTCGAAGATTGGCAGGAGTGCGTAGAGAAACAGCGCAACGAGTGTCGGCTTCTGCCCGAAACCCATGATCGGCACCGCCAGCGCCAGAACTGCAACTGGCGGAAAGGTCTGACCGATATTGACGATGCTGCGAGACAGCGGCAGGAATTCGCGCCCGAATGGTCGGCTGACGAGGATGGCAAGCGTCGTGGCGATTAGGATTGCACAGCCCGTGGCGATCCCGACAATGGCGAGATGCGACAGCGTCAGCGACAGGAGATTTGCCTGCGTGTAGATGGCGGGCGCGTTGGTCTGCACCAGCGGCGCGAAGATGACGCTGAAGGCTTCCGGCTTTAGGAGGAACGCCAGGAGCAGGATGGCAAGGGCAACCAGAAGGATCGGCGCAAGCAGCCTTTTCATGCATGCGTCCCCGTTTCGTAACCAGCCGTCATGCGTGTCCCGCTGCCTGCTGCAACAGGGTTTCGCGTCGGATACGTCCGCGTTTTTCGCCCGACGCACTGACGACCGGAAGATAATCGCGACCTGCCCATAGCATGGCGGACAGCGCGTCGCGCTGGCTCAAATCCTCCTGCAAGGGTTCGCCTTCCGCCTCACCCGGCTCGATAATATCGGAAACCGTCGCTACCGAAAGCAGCCTCAATGGCCGCTCGCGCTCGCCGATCATGGTGCGGACGAAATCGGTTGCGGGGTTGAGGACCAGATCGGCGGGTGGCCCGTACTGGACAATCTTTCCCTTGTCCATGACGGCAATGCGATCCGCGAGATGGAAAGCCTCATCCATGTCATGCGTGACGAGGATGATGGTGACGCCAAGCTTCTTCTGGATGGCAAGCAGATCTTCCTGCGCCTTTGCGCGGATGATCGGGTCGAGTGCCCCAAAGGGCTCGTCCATCAGAAGAATATTCGGCTCTGCCGCCAGCGCCCGCGCCACACCGACGCGCTGCTGCTGTCCACCTGACAATTCATTGGGAAAGCGATGCGCGTAGGATGCGGGTTCAAGCTGAAACAGCGCGAGCAGTTCTTCCACCTTGGCATCGATCCGTTGGCGGTCCCAACCCAGAAGCTCCGGCACGGTCGCGATGTTTTGCGCCACGGTCCGGTGCGGGAAAAGCCCATGTCCCTGGATCGCATAACCGATACTACGGCGAAGCTGGAAGCCTGGCATATCCAGAATGTCGTGCCCGTCGATGCGAATGGCCCCGGAAGTGGGCTCCACGAGGCGATTGATCATACGCAGAAGCGTTGTCTTGCCGGAGCCGGAGGTGCCGACGATGACGGTGACGCTGCGAGGCTGCATCGTCAGCGATACGGCATCGACAACCGTCGTGTCGTCATACCTTTTGGTGAGGTTGTCGATTTCGATCATCGTGCTTTTCCTCGCGACAAGAGGTTGCTGTCGATCAGGGCATCGAGAAGGATGGCCGCTGCAAATCCCAGAACGACCGTGGGGATCGTTCCGAGAAGCACGAGATCCATCGCAGTCTGGCCTATGCCCTGAAAGACGAAGACGCCAAAGCCACCACCGCCGATCAGCGCTGCAATCGTCGCAAGGCCGATATTCTGCACGAGCACGATGCGGATACCGGTGAGAATGATGGGAAGCGCAAGCGGAAACTCGACCCTCAACAGCCGCTGAAAACCGGTCATGCCAAGCCCGCGTGCCGCCTCCCGGACGGAAGGTGAGACGCCATCGAGGCCAACGACCGTGTTGGAAACGACGGGCAGCAGCGAATAGAGAAAGAGCGCAACGAAGGCAGGCGCCATACCGATGCCTCGAATGCCGATGTCCGATGCGCCGGGCACGTTGGCGGCGATCCAGCCGAGCGGCGCGATGAGAATACCGAAGAGCGCAATGGAGGGGATGGTCTGGACAATGTTGAGACAGTTCAGCACCGCGGCGCGCAGTCGCTTCACCTTGAAGCAAAGCACGCCCACCGGGATGCCCACGACGGTAGCGGCAAAAAGCGAGCCGATTGCAAGCTGGACATGCCGCAACGCTTCCGTCCAGAATATGTCCGCCCGGCTCTGATATTCCTTCATCACCGACAGGTCATTCCACAGACCCGAAAGGAGAATGGCGGCCAACAGGGCAAGCGCGAGAAGCAGAAGAACGACCCGGATGATCGGTTTAGGGTCGAGACGGGCTATGGCATCGGTCGCCATCACCACCAGTCCTGCAAGCAGCAACCAGAAGCCGCTTGCAGCAGAAACGCGGGCATAGGTGTTATCCGGCGGGATCAGAAAGGAGGCGGAAACACCGATAGACACAGAAAGCGCGGCCAGACCGATAAATGCCAAAAGTAAGCGCAGCTTGGTGTCGGCAACAAAGACCGCTGTAAGGGCGGCGATAAGAACGATGCCTATGAAACAATCGCCTGCCGCGCCGGGCAAGCTGTCGAGTAGGAAACGGGCCTCACCCTGCACGATACGGTTTGCACGAAAACTGACGAAGGGCGGGATGAAGACCGCGTAAAGCAGCAGCGCGCAGATCAAAACGCCGACCTTATCGGGATTGAACGAAATGATCTGCGGCTTGCGCAAGGCGTGCTGCAATGTCGCCTCTTATTTCACGAAGCCGTTTTTGGTCAGGAAGTCCAACGCCACGGCTTTAGCCTGCTCGCCACCGACCTGAACGCGACCATTGAGCTCCTGAAGTGTCGCGAGATCGAGCTTTTCGAAGACAGGCTTGAGGATTTTCTCGATATCCGGGTGCTCTTTCAATACCGTTTCACGGATGATCGGCGCAGGCTGATAGACCGGCTGGACATGCTTGTCGTCTTCCAGAACGACAAGACCGGACGGCGCGATGCCGCCATCTGTGCCATAGACCATGGCGGCATTGGCATTGTTCGTCTGGTTGGCTGCAGCCGCAATGGTCGCCGCCGTATCGCCACCCGAAAGCGTAATCAGCTGCTCTGGCTTAAGCGTAAAGTCATAGGTCTTCTGGAATGCAGGAAGTGCCGCTGCCGAGTTCACGAATTCCGACGATGCGGCAAGCACGATCTGGCCACCGCCAGACACATATTTACCGAGGTCGCTCAGCGTCTTCAGATTGTTCTTCTCAGCCACGTCCTTGCGAACTGCAATGCCCCAGGTGTTGTTAGCCGGCGAAGGGGTGAGCCAGACGATCTTGTTGGCGTCGTAATCCAGCGTCTTGGCTTCTTCATAGGCTTTCGCCGAATCTTTCCAGAGCGGATCATCTGCCTTTTCGAAGAAGAAGGCGGCGTTGCCGGTATATTCCGGGTAAATGTCGATTTCACCTGCCGTAATCGCCTTGCGGACGACGGGGGTTGCGCCCAGCTGAATGCGGTCGGTCGTGGCGATATTATTGACGTTGAGAACTGACTGGATGATGTTGCCCAGCACACTGCCTTCGGTATCGATCTTGGACGAGACGACGACCTGTGCATGTGCAATCGAGGCATAGAGAGCAAGCGCAAATCCAGCGCCAGCCAGCTTCATCAAACGGTTCATGGGCATTCTCCACTCGGAACGGTTCGGCGGGCAGGGCAATCCCTCGTTTCTGTCTGGCTAACGATGTGAGATGTGTCCCCGGTTCAGTCAGCTGTAACGAAGTCGAGAGCAAAAAGGTTGCATTCGAATTTCGATTTATGCACAGTCTCTAATTATACGCCAGACCATACTGCTTCCCGACGATCGCTTCGACAGTTAGAACATTGGAGATTGCGCATGGTGCTCTTCATGATGACGGTTCTGATCGGTTTCGTTTCCGGGCTTAGAACCATGACAGCCCCGGCAGCCATCAGTATTGCCGCCTATCTCGGTTGGCTCAAACTTGCCGATAGTTGGGCGGCCTTCTTGGGGCACTGGCTTGCGGTTGCGATTTTTGTCGTGCTGGCCCTGGTCGAGTTCGTGACCGACCAACTCCCCGGAACGCCAAGCCGCACGGTCCCTCAACAGTTTGGCGCGCGTATCCTCAGCGGCGCGTTTTGCGGAGCAGTCATCGGAACGATCGGCGGTTCGCTTGTTCTCGGGTTGATTGCGGGTGTCATGGGTTCGGTCCTTGGCACGCTCGGTGGCTATGAGGGGAGAAAACGTCTCGTCGCTGCCATCGGCGGCAAGGATTTGCCGATTGCCATTCTCGAAGATGCGATCGCCGTTCTTCTGGCTTTATGGGTGGTGACCTTTTTCTCATGACGAAGCATTTCGACGCAATCATCATCGGGGCTGGGCAGGCAGGACCTTCACTTGCCGGGCGTTTGACGCAGGCTGGTCGCAAGGTCGCACTCATCGAGCGCAAGCATGTGGGCGGCACCTGCGTCAACACGGGCTGCATGCCGACCAAGGCGATGGTGGCAAGCGCTTATGCGGCTCACATGGCAGCACGGGCGGAAGATTACGGTGTGCGCATTCAAGGGAAGCCGGAAATCGATTTTTCCAAGGTTATGGCGCGCAAGGACATAGTGCGGTTCAACGCGCGGAAGAACAACGAAACATGGCTGGAGGGAATGGAGAACTGCACTCTGATCAGAGGCCATGCGCGCTTCGAAGACGCTCATAGCATAAGCGTCGATGGCGCGCGGCTGACAGCGGACATGTTTTTCATCAACACCGGCGGTCGCGCTGCAATACCGGATTATCCCGGCCTGCCGGGCATACCATACCTCACCAACGTCTCGCTGCTCGATCTCGATAGGTTGCCTGCGCATCTCGCAATCATCGGCGGCAGCTATATCGCACTGGAATTCGCCCAGATGTTTCGCCGCTTCGGCTCGAACGTCACGGTCATCGAGCGCGGCCCGCGTTTGATCGGACATGAGGATGAGGATGTATCGGCTGCGGTGAAGGACATTCTGGCAGATGAGGGCATCGATATTCGCTTGAACGCCAAAACGCTGAGCTTTTCCAAGCACGGGGCCGGTGTCAAAATCGCCATTGGCGATGACGCGGTAGAGGCTTCCCATGTGCTGATCGCAACCGGTCGAAGACCGAACACGGATGATCTGGGGCTGGAAAAGGCTGGCGTGGAGCTTGATGCGAAGGGCTTCATCGGGGTGGATGACCGGCTGAAAACCAATATCGATCACATCTACGCGCTGGGAGACTGCAACGGACAAGGTGCCTTCACGCACACATCCTACAATGATTTCGAGATCGTCGCAGCCAACCTTCTCGATGGGGATGATCGCAAGGTAAGCGACCGGATCAAGACCTTTGCGCTCTATATAGACCCGCCGCTTGGGAGGGTGGGCATGACGGAACGCGAGGCGCGTGCCACGGGCCGTAAACTCCTTCTCGGTACACGCCCCATGAGCCGGGTCGGTCGTGCCGTCGAAAAGGGGGAGACACTCGGCTTCATGAAGGTGATTGCTGACGCCGGAACCGACGAAATTCTCGGCGCATCCATTCTTGGAACCGGCGGGGATGAAGCGGTGCAAAGCATTCTGGATGTGATGTATGCCCGCAAACCCTACA
Source organism: Agrobacterium larrymoorei (assembly GCF_005145045.1). Lineage (NCBI taxonomy): Bacteria > Pseudomonadati > Pseudomonadota > Alphaproteobacteria > Hyphomicrobiales > Rhizobiaceae > Agrobacterium > Agrobacterium larrymoorei. Next base: position 169,409 of record NZ_CP039691.1, on the reverse strand, counting down.
CAATGATCACGCGCGCCATGCATATCCACCCGACGGTATCAGAGCTTATTCCGACGGTGTTCGACGATATGAAGCCCGCACATTAATCCGACCGCTGTCGGGCGTCCTTTCCAAGAACGAAGGGCATCAGAACGGAAAGGAACAGCATGCGCAGGACGTGGTGCGACCCGACATAGGCAGAATCGGCATGCATCATGACGGCCATGGCTGCCATCGTTTCCAGCCCTCCCGGAGAAAACGCGATCATGACCGCGTTCAGCGGTACGCCGGTGAGGTTTGAGACCAAGAGGGCAACGATGGAAGCGAGCAGCATGACGGCCAAAGTGACGACGCCGCCTGCCAGAAAAGCTTTTCGCATATCCCGCAGGGAAGCGCGGGAAAAACGAGTGCCGATAAGGCTGCCCAATACCACATAGGTCGGAATGCTCATCCAGCCGGGAACGCCGCCGGTGGTCATTCCAGTAACATGCGTTCCAATGGAGATGGCAACGCCACCGAGAAGGAGCGCCGCAGGGAACCGGAGGCGCAGAAAAAGCCAGCCCAGCCCCAGCGATGCGACAATGGTGAAGCCTAGAACAAAGGGGTGCATCGGCGGCGCAAGAGCGGAAGGCTCGGTGCTGATCAGTTCCAGATATTCCACGATTAAGGGGACGGCGAGTGTCAATGCCAGTACGCGCACGCTCTGGATGACGCTGACCGTCGCAAGATCGCTCTTGGTCTCCGCCGTCAAACTGATAATGTAGCTGAGATGACCTGGCGAAGCGCTGAGCATGGCAGTGGTGTGGTCGTAACCGAAGCCGAAGCGGAGAATCCAGTAGGCGACATAGAGCAATATGACGACCGTCAGCAGCACCGCCACGAAGCTCAGTGGCCAGGCTCTGGCGGCATCGAATACTTCCGGCGTGATGTTCGTGCCCATCGAAATACCGACGACCACGAAACTGGCGTTTCGCAGGATGGTGGGTACGGAGAGCTTGAGGCCCAGAAAACCGGCCATGGTTACCGCAAGGGCCGGACCGCAGAGGAATGGAGCGGGAAGGCCAATGATCGTCGCAATGAGGGCGCCAAGACTGCCGATGATTGCGGTCAGGACGAAGCTATGAAATTCCGGCTTGATGATCATTGCGTTACAAAAGAATCATGAAAAGGCAGGCGAGACGGCATTTGCGCCTGTTCCGCCGCCAAAAGCAACCTTGGCGAATAAAAGAAAACCCGCGGGCGGGGAGCGCGCGGGCTTGCATTCACAGCTTTAACGATAAGGTTCAGGCCGCGGCGACCGGCTGAGCTCTCGGAGCGACCTCATCCAGACCAAGCAGGAAGTTGATCTGCGGACGCGCCTTGACCAGATCGTCAATGGAATATTCCGTCAGCACATCGAAGAACGCGTTAAGCGCCTTGCGAAGTGCCGAGTTGAGGCCACAGCTATCGACCAGAGGGCATTCGACGGCGCCGTCTTCGAAGCACTCCGCCATGGCAAAGCTGTCTTCGGTCACCTTCACCACATCGAACAGGCTGATTTTTTCAGCAGGCTTGCCAAGCTTCACACCGCCGTTACGACCGCGAACGGTCTCGACCAGACCGGCCTTCGTCAATGGCTGCAGGATCTTGAAAAGGAAAAGCTCGGAAACGCCATAAGCCTTGGCAATTTCCGGAATGCGGCTGAGCTTGCCGTGATTTGCGGCGCAATACATCAACATGCGAACGGCATAATTGGTCTGTTTGGTCAAACGCATGCTGATCTCCTGACATCTAATGTGGAGTTATATAGTCGGTTTTTCAGTTTAGAACAATTCCAGAAATGAAAAAATCTTTAACCGGGTCCATCATCATGGAATTGCCCCGTTGACCGCTCAAGCGATTCATGAACAAACAACTCAACTATCCAATCTATCGGAGGCCTTGGCCATGGCAAGCTTGAAAACTGCGTTTCTCATGTTCGGGACGGGGATAGGGGTTGTCTGTGGCGGAATGTCCACAGCTTTTGCGGGTGGCGAGGTCAACGTCTACTCCTACCGCCAGCCCGAACTCATCCAGCCGCTGCTCGACGCCTTCACCAAGGAAACCGGCATCGAGACAAATGTGCTTTTCCTCGACAAGGGTCTTGTCGAGCGTATTCAAGCCGAAGGCGTCAATTCACCCGCCGACATTCTGCTGACCGTCGATATTGCGCGACTGGTGGAAGCCAAGGAAGGCAAGGTCACGCAGCGGGTTCTCGGCGATCCGGTGATCGAGAAGGACATTCCCGCCAATCTGCGTGATCCCGAAGGCGAGTGGTTCGGACTGACGACGCGCGGACGTGTGGTCTATGCTTCCAAGGAGCGCGTGCCGCAGCAGAATATTACCTATGAAGAACTGGCCGATCCCAAATGGAAGGGCAAGATCTGCATTCGCGATGGCCAACACTCCTACAACATCGCTCTCTTCGCTTCGATGATTGCCCATCACGGGCTCGATTATACGAGAACATGGCTCACTGGCCTGAAGAACAACCTCGCGCGCAAACCGGATGGCACCGACCGGAGCCAGGCAAAGTCCATCTATTCCGGCGAATGCGACATCGCGCTCGGCAACACCTATTATGTCGGCCTGATGCTGACCAATGAGCAGGAGCCGGAGGAGAAGGTCTGGGCCAATTCGGTAAAGGTCATTTTCCCGAATGCGCAAGACCGCGGCACCCATGTCAACATATCCGGCGTTGCCCTGACCAAATATGCGCCGAACAAGGAAAACGCCCTGAAGCTCATGGAATTCCTCGCTTCCGGTGAAGCGCAGGAAATCTACGCCAAGCAGGTCTTCGAATACCCCGTCCTGCCCGGCGCCCAACCCTCGGATGTCGTCAAAGGCTTCGGCCCTATCAAACCCGACACACTTTCCCTGACAGAAATCGCCGCCCACCGAAAGGAAGCCTCCGAACTGGTGGACGAGGTCGGCTTTAACGATGGGCCGTCGAACTGAGGCCAATAAAAAGGGCGGCACCGAGCCGCCCCTCTTTTATTACTTCATCGTCGGCATGACGAATTCAGCGCCTGATTTGATGCCGGATGGCCAGCGTGCCGTAATCGTCTTGGTCTTCGTCCAGAACTTTATCGAATCCGTGCCATGCTGGTTGAGGTCGCCGAAGCTCGATGCCTTCCAGCCGCCGAAGGAGTGGTAGGCGAGCGGAACAGGGATTGGCACGTTGACACCGATCATGCCGATGTTGATGCGGCTTGCGAAATCGCGGGCTGCATCGCCGTCGCGGGTGAAGATGGCGACGCCGTTGCCGTATTCATGCTTCATCGGCAGATCGAGTGCATCCTCGTAATTCTTGGCGCGAACGACGGAGAGAACCGGCCCGAAGATTTCCTGCTTATAGATATCCATATCCGGCGTGACGTGGTCGAACAGGCAGCCGCCGACGAAATAGCCGTCTTCATAGCCCTGAAGCTTGAAATCGCGACCGTCGACCAGAAGCTTCGCACCCTGTTCCACGCCGCTATCGATCAAGCCTTTCACGCGCGTCTGTGCTTCCTTGGTCACCAGCGGGCCCATATCGGCCTTGTCATCGGTGTAGGGACCGATCTTGAGAGCCTCGATCTGCGGGATCAGCTTTTCTACCAGACGGTTGGCCGTTTCTTCACCGACGGGAACGGCGACGGAAACGGCCATGCAGCGCTCACCGGCAGAGCCATAGCCTGCGCCCATCAGCGCGCTGACGGCCTGGTCCAGATCGGCATCCGGCATGATAATCATGTGGTTTTTCGCCCCACCGAAGCACTGGGCGCGCTTGCCGTTCATCGCTGCCGTGCCATAAACATAGCGCGCGATGGGCGTCGAGCCCACGAAGGAAACGGCGCCGATATCCGGGTTGGTCAGGATGCCATCCACCGCGCTCTTGTCGCCATTGATGACGTTGAGGATGCCAGCTGGAAGACCAGCTTCGATGAGCAGTTCAGCAAGACGGATCGGAACGGACGGATCGCGTTCGGAAGGTTTGAGAATGAAGGCGTTGCCGCAGGCGATTGCCGGAGCAAACATCCACATCGGGATCATTGCCGGAAAGTTGAACGGCGTGATACCCGCGCCGATGCCGACAGGCTGGCGGATGGAATACATGTCGATGGCCGGACCGGCACCTTCGGTGAACTCACCCTTGGCGAGATGCGGGATGCCACAGACGAATTCGCAGACTTCCAGACCACGGATCACGTCGCCCTTGGAATCCTCGACCGTCTTGCCATGTTCGCTGGAAAGCAGGGTGGCAAGCTCGTCCATGTTCTGGTTCAGCAGTTCCACGAACTTGAAAAAAACGCGGGCGCGGCGCTGCGGATTCGTCGCAGCCCATTTCGGCTGGGCGGCCTTGGCGCTCTCGACAGCGGCCAGAATTTCGGCGTCGCTGGCAAGTGCCACCTTTGCCTGCACTTCACCCGTTGCGGGATTGAAGACGTCGGACGTGCGACCGCTGGTGCCCGCAACGCGCTTGCCGTTGATGAAATGGCCGATCTCTCTCATGGGTTTCCTCCGAGATTTTTGCTGGTGCCACCTTCGCCCTTTGAATTGCACAAATCAATCACCTCGAATAATCATCCGTTGTGCGTATATTGAAGTTCCTCAAGCCAAACTTCATCCACTTAGATGATTTTGCGCAGAGCGAAGGAGATGTGGAATGGACGATGAGCGTGTCGTGCGCATGGCGGAAATCGAGATCGACCCTGATCAACTGGATGCCTATCGGCGCCTGCTGTCGGAAGAAATCGAAGCCTCAGTCAGATTGGAAGACGGCGTGCTTGCATTGAGCGCGGTGGCGTTGAAGGATCATCCGCACAGGCTTCGTATCCTCGAAGTCTATCGAAACGTCGCGGCCTATCAGGCACATCTAGAGACGCCTCATTCTGGAAGTACAAGACTGGAACCGCAGGCATGGTGACGTCGCTCACCCTTCTCGATGTCGACCCGATCATGATGTGCAGCAAGTGATGAACTGGGACGATGTACGGATTTTTCTGGCGGTCGCGCGAACGGGGCAAATTCTTGCCGCTTCCAAAAGGCTTGGGCTGAACCATGCCACACTGTCCAGGCGGCTGACCTCTTTGGAAGAGGCGCTGAAGACGCGACTTTTCGTTCGACGACCAAATGGTTGTGAACTGACGGAAGAGGGTGGGCGGTTTCTCGTCTCGGCGGAGCGCATGGAAGCCGAAATGCTGGATGTTCAGGCAAGTCTGGGACGTGTTGACGCCGCTATCAGCGGCACGGTGCGGATCGGCGCGCCGGATGGTTTCGGCGTCTCTTTCCTTGCGCCAAGGCTCGGAAGGTTGACGGCGCTTCACCCGGAATTGAAGATCGAGCTCGTGCCGGTGCCGCGCTCCTTCTCGCTTTCGCAGCGGGAGGCCGATATCGCCATCACCATCGAAAGGCCGGAGCAGGGGCGGTTGGTGTTTTCCAAGCTCACCGATTATTCCCTCGGTCTCTATGCGTCGAAAAGCTATGTGGAGGAGCACGGCAAGCCTGAGACGGTCGAGGCTTTGAAAACGCATCGGCGGATCGGTTATGTGGAAGACCTGATTTTCTCGCCATCCCTGAACTTTACGGGGGAAGTGATGCGCGATTGGGATGCGAGTTTCGCCATTTCCAGTGCGATCGGGCAGACCGAAGCCGTGCGTTCCGGTGCTGGCATCGGCATTCTCCACGATTATATCGCCCGTGGCGACGCCGATCTCGTGCGGCTTCTGCCTGAGGTTTCGATCCGCCGATCCTATTGGACGGCGTTTCATGAGAATGCGCGACAACTGGCGCGCGTTAAGACGGTGGTCGAGTTCCTGCAAGAGACTGTCGCAAGGGAACGACGGATGTTCTCCTGAATTGGATTCAGGCAGCGTAGAGCCGAATCACATAGCTGACGATGTTTTCGGCTTCAACGTCTGCCGGGCCATCCAGAAAAACCGCATCCAAACGCTCCGGCTCAACGTTTTGCGCCTCCGAAGAAATTGAAATCGGGCCAGTCGTAAGGACGACAACGGTTTCATTCTGCTTGGGCGGCGAGATGCTAAAACTGCCGATCATCCTCTCAACCCGATGGCTGAACCTGCCACGACGGGTCATGACATTGAGATCGATGATCGTCCCATCGGCCAAGGTGGCATCGACAGGAACATCAGCAGCGAAACTGAGAGGTTTGCTGCTCGTCGTCAGCAGGACCGGGCCAGCGCCATCAATGGCAAGCGACATGCCCTTTCCATCCAGAATCGATAGCGTTCGATCTATCTGCGGAAATATCGAGAACGGCCCGTCGCTGGCAACGGTCGCCATGCTGATCCGCCAGTCGAAATCATCGACCGTTGCATGGGGAGGAAAGACGGCGATTTCCACCGTCTCCCCGCCGCCGTTCTTCCACGGCATACGCTTGTGATCGCTGGCGCGTAGCACGTGCATGGATCAGTTGCCCAGAATGCCGGGCAGACGCAGGCCCTTGTCCTTGGCGCAATCCAGCGCGATGTCGTAACCGGCATCAGCATGGCGCATAACGCCCGTTGCCGGGTCGTTCCAGAGCACGCGCTCCAGACGGCGTGCAGCATCATCTGTGCCATCGGCGCAGATGACAACACCGGAATGCTGGGAAAAGCCCATGCCGACACCGCCGCCGTGGTGCAGCGAAACCCATGTCGCGCCCGACGCAGTATTGAGCAGCGCGTTAAGCAACGGCCAGTCGGATACGGCATCCGAACCGTCCTTCATCGCTTCCGTCTCGCGGTTTGGCGAGGCGACGGAGCCGCTATCGAGGTGGTCGCGACCGATGACGACAGGCGCTTTCAGCTCACCGTTCTTGACCATCTCGTTGAAGGCCAGCGCAAGACGATGACGATCGCCAAGGCCAACCCAGCAGATGCGGGCGGGCAGGCCCTGAAAGGCAATGCGTTCGCGCGCCATATCCAGCCAGTTGTGCAGGTGCTTGTTGTCGGGCAACAGTTCCTTCACCTTGGCATCGGTCTTGTAGATATCCTCCGGATCGCCGGAGAGTGCTGCCCAGCGGAACGGGCCGATGCCGCGGCAAAACAGCGGGCGGATATAGGCAGGAACGAAGCCGGGGAATGCAAAAGCGTTTTCGAAACCCTCTTCCTTCGCAACCTGGCGGATATTGTTGCCGTAGTCGAGCGTCGGGACACCCGCATTCCAGAAATCGACCATGGCCTGAACCTGCACCTTCATCGAGGCGCGGGCGGCGGCTTCAACGGCCTTCGGGTCGCTCTCCTGCTTTGCGCGCCACTCGGCAACGGTCCAGCCAACAGGCAGATAACCGTGGATCGGGTCATGCGCCGAAGTCTGGTCGGTGACGATGTCGGGGCGCACGCCACCCGCTTTCATCCGCTTGACGAGCTCGGGGAAGATTTCTGCGGCATTGCCGATCAGGCCGACGGACTTCGCTTCGCCCGCCTTGGTCCATTGGTCGATGAGGGCCAGCGCCTCATCCAGCGTATGCGCCTTGGCATCGAGGTAACGGGTGCGAAGGCGGAAATCGACGCGGGTTTCATCGCATTCCACAGCAAGGCAGCAGGCACCTGCCATGACGGCTGCCAGAGGCTGCGCACCGCCCATGCCGCCGAGGCCACCGGTCAGAATCCACTTGCCCGTAAGGTTTCCATCATAATGCTGGCGACCGGCTTCCACGAAGGTTTCATAGGTGCCCTGCACGATGCCCTGTGTGCCGATGTAAATCCACGAACCGGCTGTCATCTGGCCGTACATGGCCAGCCCCTTCTTATCCAGCTCGTTGAAATGCTCCCACGTTGCCCAATGCGGAACGAGGTTGGAGTTGGCGATCAGCACGCGCGGTGCATCCTTGTGGGTGCGGAAAACGCCGACCGGCTTGCCGGACTGCACCATCAGGGTCTCGTCTTCGTTTAGGTCCTTCAGTGTCGCGACGATGCGGTCGAAATCTTCCCATGTGCGGGCGGCGCGGCCAATGCCGCCATAGACCACCAGCTCATGCGGGCGCTCGGCCACGTCAGGGTCGAGATTGTTCATCAGCATGCGCAGCGGCGCTTCGGTCATCCAGCTCTTGGCGTTGAGCTCGGTGCCGGTCAAGCTGCGGACTTCGCGTTCATTATGGCGCGGATTGGTCATCATCATTCCCCTTATTTCTTGAGCTTCGGCGCGATGTCTTCCAGGCGCGTCAGAATGGTTTTGAGGTGTGTGCGCAGCCGCTCGGCCTTATTTTCATCATAGGCAAAAGGCGGCGCTTCCGTTGCGAGATGGGTGGATTGCGCCAATTCCATCTGGATAGCGTGGACGCCATCTTGCGGCTGGCCATAATCGCGCGTGGTCCAGCCGCCTTTGAAGCGGCCATTGAGGATGGAGGTGTAACCCTCGGCCTTGGTCGTGACATCGAAGGCGATATTTTCAATCGCCGGATCGCAGGTCTTGCCCATATCCGTGCCGATGTTGAAATCCGGCAGCTTGCCCTCGAAGAGAAAGGGGATGTGCGAGCGGATCGAGTGGCAATCATAGAGTATGGCAACGCCGTGGATGGATTTGACGCGCTCGATCTCCGCCGAAAGCGCTGCGTGATAGGGTGCATGGAAATGCTGAAGCCGGTGGGCGATATCGGCCTCGGTCGGCTCCTGACCTTCCGTCCAGATGGGATTGCCATCGAAATCCGTCGTTGGAATAAGACCCGTCGTGTTTTGACCGGGATAAAGGCTGGTGCCGGAGGGATCGCGGTTGGCATCGATGACGTAGCGATGGAAGGTGGCACGAACCGTCGTGGCGTCGGCAAGCAGCCCTGCATAAAGCTCATGAATATGCCAGTCTGTATCCGCCAGCAGCCTGCCATTATCGTTCAGCCGCTCCCAGATGTCCTTAGGAACATCGGTTCCCGTGTGGGGCAGCCCGAGAATGACGGGTGATGTACCTTGGTCAAGTTCCAAAGCCGCCATCCTCAAGCCTCCAGCTTCGGCAGAATTCCACCCGAAATCGCGTCAACCAGCGCGCCAGAGGCGATGAGATCGGACGCGGTCCTCAGATCGGGTGCCATGTAACGGTCCTCTTCCAGCGCTGGGATTTCATTTCGAAGGACGCCGATTGCCTTTTGCAATTCCGGGCTGGTTTTCAACGGACCGCGCAGCTCCACGCCCTGAACGGCGGAAAGCGCTTCGATACCAAGGATCGCGAAAAGATTTTCGGTCATGGGCAGCAGGCGGCGTGCGCCGTGGCAGGCCATGGAAACATGGTCTTCCTGATTGGCGGAGGTCGGCGTCGAATCCACCGATGCCGGGTGTGACATTTGCTTGTTTTCACTCATGAGTGCAGCGGACGTGACCTCGGCAATCATCAGGCCGGAATTCAGGCCCGGCTTCTTTGAAAGAAAGGCGGGTAGGCCGTAGGACAGCGCCGGATCCACCAGCAGCGCGATGCGGCGCTGGGCAATGGCCCCGATTTCACAGACTGCAAGCGCCGTCTGGTCTGCTGCGAAGGCAACCGGTTCCGCATGGAAGTTGCCGCCGGAGACGACGGAATTATCGGAGAGAACCAGCGGATTGTCCGTCACCGCATTGGCTTCGATTTCCAGTGTCCGCGCGACCTGTCGCAGCAGATCGAGACACGCGCCATCCACCTGCGGCTGGCAGCGAATGCAATAGGGGTCCTGCACGCGCTCATCGCCTTCGATGTGGCTAACACGGATTTCGGAGCCTTCCAGCAGCTGACGCAGGGCAGCACCCGCATCGATCTGGCCCTTGTGGCCGCGAAGCGTGTGAATATCAGGATGGAAAGGTGCGGATGATCCCATTGCGGCATCGGTCGAAAGCGCACCGGTAATCAGTGCGGCCTGTGCGGCACGGTGAGCGCGGAACAGACCTGCAAGTGCCAGCGCGGTGGAGGTCTGGGTGCCGTTGATCAGCGCCAAGCCTTCTTTCGCGGCCAGCACCACCGGCGTCAACCCGGCCTTGGCCAGTGAGTCCGCTGCCGAAAGTTGCTGCCCCTCGAAGAACGCTTCACCTTCGCCCATCATAACTGCGGCCATATGCGCGAGTGGCGCAAGATCGCCCGAAGCTCCGACCGAGCCTTTTTCTGGAATGAGCGGAATGACGCCCTTTTCCAACATGCCTTCGATCAGCCGCACCAGTTCCAGCCGCACGCCGGAGGCGCCGCGACCGAGCGAAACCAGCTTTAGCGCCATGATCAGGCGCACTACATTCTCCGGCAGTGGAGCGCCGACGCCGCAGCAATGCGACAGGATGAGATTTCGCTGGAGGGTCGCGACATCGGCGGCATCGATCTTGATCGAGGCGAGTTTGCCGAAACCGGTATTGATGCCGTAGACAGGTGCATTACCAGCGGCGATTTCCGCGATCCGGTTCGCCGCCTTCTCGATACCCGCATCGAAGGACGGATCGAGTTTCGCGGTGGCATTGGTCCAGTAGATGGTTGCGAGATCGGAAAGCGGCACGGAGCCCGGGTGAAGCGTGATGGTCATGGTCAGATCGTCCGTCCCTTGAAGATGCGTGTGTGAAGCGGGTTGAAGCCGATGCGGTAGACAAGCTCTGCCGGGCGCTCGATGTCCCAGATGGCGAGATCTGCGGACTTGCCTACCTCCAGCGTTCCGGTTTCGCTTATGATGCCAAGCGCCCTGGCAGCATTTCGTGTTGTCGCGATGAGGCATTCCTCGACAGTCAGCCGGAACAGCGTCGCGCCCATATTCATGGTCAACAACAGGGAGGTAAGCGGCGAGGTGCCGGGGTTGCAGTCCGTCGCCAGCGCGATATCGGCCCCCGCATCGCGCAGCGCCTGAACCGGCGGAAGCTTGGTTTCGCGCAGCGCGTAAAAGGCTCCCGGCAGGAGAACGGCAACCGTTCCCGCCTTTGCCATGGCTTCAGCGCCTGTCTCATCCAGATATTCAAGATGATCGGCGGAAAGCGCGCCGTAGGAAGCGGCAAGTTCAGCACCGTGAAGGTTCGAAAGCTGTTCAGCATGGAGCTTGACCGGCAGGCCCAGCGCCTTTGCATGATCGAAAACCTGCCCCATCTCTTCGACGGAGAAGGCGATGCCTTCGCAGAAACCGTCGACGGCATCGACAAGGCCTTCCGCGTGGGCAGCGTTCATGCCCGGCAATACAACGTCTGCTATGTAATCCGCATTTCGACCCCTGTAGTCTGCGGGAGTGGCGTGCGCCGCGAGATAGCTCGTGACGATGCGAACGGGACGCAGCGTTTCAAGTTTACGCGCGGCGCGCAGCATCTTGCACTCGGTCTCGATATCGAGACCGTATCCCGACTTGATTTCGACGGTGGAAACACCCTCTGCAAGAAGCGTATCGAGCCGAGGAAGCGCCTGAGCCATGAGTTCCTCTTCGCTGCAAGCCCGCGTATCGCGCACGGAGGAAACGATGCCGCCACCGGCCTTGGCAATCTCTTCATAGCTTGCGCCATTCAGGCGCATTTCAAATTCCATGGCGCGATTGCCGCCAAAGACGAGATGTGTGTGGCAGTCGATCAGCGACGGGGTGATCCAGCGACGTTCACAATCGGTCGTTTTGGATTGAGCAGCCAAATCATGGGGAAGCTCGGCTTCCGGGCCAACGAAAACAATGCGCCCGTCGTCTGCCGCAATGGCGCCATTCTCGATGATGCCGAGACCATCCTTAGAGGGGGCAAGCGTTGCAATGCGGGCATTCCGCCACACTGTTGCGCGCTTTTTTTCCGACTTGGAGTTCCTGTCCGCCATCAGTTTTTCCTTCCCATCTGCTGAATATGTATATACATAATAGACGGGTAGGCAAGTGCCTTGCCGATGAATTTGAGGAGCTGAGATGTCTGTTCATGCCAAATCTGCTTTGTTGCCAACGGGTTGGGCAAAGAACGTTCGCATTGAGATCAGCGACGGCAAAATCGCTTCGGTAAACGAAAATACTGCCGCTCTGCCGGGCGATGAGTTGCTTGAGGTTCTCGTGCCCGCCATGCCGAACCTTCATAGCCACGCCTTTCAGCGTGCCATGGCTGGCATGGTTGAAACGCGTGGGGCCACCGAAGACAGTTTCTGGAGCTGGCGCATGCTGATGTACCGCTTCGCATTGACCATGACGCCGGAGCAGATGGAGGCTGTCGCGGCCCAGCTTTACGTTGAGATGCTGGAAGCAGGTTTCGGGCGCGTGGGAGAATTCCACTATCTCCACCACGACAAGGACGGCGGCCAATACGCCAATATTGCCGAACTCGCTGAAAGGATCGCCGCTGCCGCATACGGGACAGGCATTTCGCTGACGCTGCTGCCCGTCCTCTATGCCCATTCCGGTTTTGGCGGGCAAATGCCGGTGGAAGGCCAGCGGCGGTTCATCAATTCACCGGATAGCTTTGCGCGCCTCCTGGAAGGCTGCCGGAAAGCGGTATCCGGCGTGCGGGAAAGCGTGGTTGGTGTCGCGCCACACAGCCTGCGGGCGGTGACGCCGGAACAGCTACAATTCGCAGCGAACCTTGCGCCGGACGCACCAATCCACATCCACATTGCCGAGCAGGTGAAGGAAGTCGAGGATTGCATCGCATGGTCCGGTAAACGTCCTGTGCAATGGCTTTTGGATAATGCAGAGGTGACGGATCGCTGGTGCCTCATCCATGCAACGCATATGACGCAGCAGGAAACGGAAGATGTGGCAAAGAGCGGCGCCGTCGCGGGCTTATGCCCAATCACGGAAGCCAATCTCGGTGATGGCACCTTTCCGGCGGTCGAGTTTCTCGCTCATGGCGGTTCCTTCGGCGTGGGTTCCGACAGCAATGTGCTGATCGGAGTGGGAGAGGAATTACGCCAGCTCGAATATTCCCAGCGTCTGGCCCACCGTGCGCGCAATGTCATCGCTCCCGCCAACGGGTCTACGGGACGTAGCCTTTTCGATGCGGCCATGGCTGGTGGTGCGAAGGCGCTTGGTGCCAAGGCGGGCATCGACACCGGGCGAGCTGCGGATCTCGTGTCGCTCGATATGTCAGCCGCGCCCTATCTGGAAGGCGACCATATTCTCGATGGCTGGATTTTCGGAAATCTGGTGAAGCCGGATCGGGTCTGGATCAACGGCAGATTAGTGGTGAGAGGCGGTCGCCACGTCAACCGCGAAGAAATCGCGCGTCGCTTCCGGCATACGATGAGTCAGCTTTTGAGCGTCTGAAATCTCCATGGATCGCTAATATAGCCCTCAGGACGCCTTGACTTGCGTCGTCTGCTCGTCAAGTCATTGCTGTCAATGCAGGGAGGCGGGGCGTCTGCTGCTTTTAACGGTCGTTTAGCGCTCCGGGGAGTTCAAAACAAAATGCCGCAATTTATTCGCCAGCTTTCGCCGACGGGTCTTGGCGTGGCCGTCATGCTTCTCGGCATGCTGCTCTTTGCCCTCAACGATGCCATGGGCAAATGGCTGGTTTCGACCTACAGCCTCGGGCAGGTGGTTGCTATCCGCAGCGTTGCGGCCATCGTCATTCTCGTGCCAATCCTATGGAAATCCGGCCTCTCAAAGCTGGTGAATGTGGAACGCCCCGGCTTGCAGGTCGCGCGCGTTTTCTTTTCCACCGCCGAGCTTTTCTGTTTCTACTTCGCGGTGGCAGCACTGCCTCTGGCAGACGTCATGACCTACTGGCTGGCCGCCCCCATCTATGTGGCAGCACTTTCGCCCTTTCTCTTAGGCGAAAAAGTGGGCTGGAGACGATGGACCGCAATCGGCATCGGCTTCATCGGCGTTCTGATTGCGCTGAAACCAAGCTCCGCTTCACTAACGAGCGCTGCATTCTTCTCCATTCTCGGCAGCGCCGCCTTTGCCTTTATGATGCTGTCCGGTCGGCAACTGCGTAATACGCCGGATACGGTTCTGGCCTTCTGGCAGGTGATCGGCGCTGGCCTCGCCGGCGTGGTCGCCATCATGCTGGCGCCTTCGGGTTGGGTGCCGTTGCAATCGGGCTTCGATCTCTCGCTGCTTGCCCTTCTGGGCATCGTCGCGATGACCGCGCATGTGCTGGTCAATCGCGCTCTCAAGCTCGCCGATGCAGCGACAGTCGCACCGCTGCAATATACGTTGCTGCTCTGGGCCGTCGTCTTCGGCTGGCTGATGTTCGGCGATATTCCGCAGTCCAGCATCGTTATCGGAGCCGCGCTGATCGTCGTTTCCGGCCTTTACATCTTCTTCCGTGAAAATGCGCTGAAGCGGAAACAGGCGAAGGTGGCGGATCAACCACTTGGCGATGTGGTGTAACACCTGATCGATCAGGAAACGATTAAGCCAATCACAACCTGAGATAATCGAAACAGCATTAAGTTTGACGGTTTTTGGCCGTCAATGCAGTAAAAAACAACTTTCGCCTTGACGAAATCACGAAGTTGAGAGACTAAAGGACATTCCCGCCCCTGACATCGGGTAGGGACAGAACTTTGGTGCCGGGCCCCTCTGGCGAGAGTTTTACGGCGCTCTCGCGATGTCGGTACCGCCTGCTTGTTACGCCGGCGGATTAACACCCATGAACAATCTGACCAAGCATCACATGCTGGCGTCTGACGCCATGCATATGTCTCGCTCTTCCTTTATCCGGGGGGCGTTCTGATGACCTCTACCACACACTCGACCCTCGCCTATTTCAAATGGGCCTTCATCGTCACGGTCGTCGGCCTTATTTTGGGCGGATGGCTCGGCTGGGAAATGACGGGCACCGTCAGCGGTACGGCCACGATCTTCTTCATTTGCGCGGTTCTGGCGGTTCTGGAAATCTCGCTTTCCTTCGATAACGCCATCGTCAACGCCAACAAGCTCAAAGACATGACCCCGGAATGGCAGCACCGCTTCCTGACCTGGGGTATTCTGATCGCCGTCTTCGGCATGCGTATCGTCTTCCCGCTGCTCATTGTAGTCGTTGCAGCCAATGTCGGCCCGTGGACAGCCATGGTCATGGCCGCAACCGAGCCGGATCGTTACGCACAGATCATGCATGACGCGCATCTGCCGATTGCTGCCTTCGGCGGCACCTTCCTGATGATGGTGGGCCTCAGCTTCTTTTTCGATCATGAGAAGGATGTGCACTGGGTTCGCTGGTTCGAAGAAAAGATCGCGACCTATTCGTCCATCAAGGGCATCGAAATCGCTTTCGTTCTCATCATTATGCTGATCTTCACGCGCATCATCAGCAACAGCACCAATCCGGATCTCGGCCCGGAGGCAGCAAACGTTTTCTTCACCTCCGCGATCTGGGGTCTCTTGACCTTCCTTCTGGTCGAGGTGCTGGGCGGCGTTCTCGATCGCAGCCAGCAGATGCTGGAAGGTGCTGCAAAGGGCGGCTTCGGCGCGTTTCTGTACCTCGAAGTGCTCGATGCCAGCTTCTCTTTCGATGGCGTGATCGGCGCCTTCGCGCTGACGTCGAACCTGTTCATCATCGCAATCGGTCTCGGCATCGGCGCGATGTATGTCCGCTCCATGACCATCATGCTGGTGGAAAAGGGTACGCTTGCAGAATACCGCTACCTTGAGCACGGCGCGTTCTACGCCATCCTCATCCTGTCGGTCATCATGTACATGCAGAGCCTTATCCATATTCCGGAAGTGATTACCGGTCTTGGCGGTGCGGCACTCATCGGCATCTCGCTCTGGTCTTCCATCCGCTACAATCGGCAGGAAAAAGGCCGTGAGGTGGAAGCTGCGCAGGGTGCGGAAATCTAAAATCTGCCCGGCCTTTGGTTTTTCAGCTTAAAGGCCGGTGCGACTTAATTTTGCGCGGCGCTTAAAAAAGCGCCTCGCATCTCCTTCTGACCAAGCCATCGTAAGCGAAATGGCTTGAAATCGACTTGGCACGCTTCCTGCATATCGAAGCGCAAGTCCAGAGGGGACGTAAAAAGCTCAAAACGAGCAAAGAAAGCTGCCGCCGTTCTGAAACAGCTGTTTCGAGACGGCGGCGGTTTTGTTTTTATTCACCGCTTTGCGCGACTATGGGCGGCAGATCGTCCGAACGAACAGGGAGTTTCTCCGTGCCAGTGGAATTGTCGCCAAGTCAGGCGCTGGGCTTGTGGCACCGCGTTGCATTGGCGCAGGTGGAAGACAATGCGCCTGATCTGACACTACGGCAGACGGCGATCCTGCTTCACATCTATCTCGTTCCACCGCCTCACACGGTCCGGGGATTGGCCAGCGTCCTCGGTGTAACGAAGCCGGTGATCACGCGCGCGCTGGACAGCATGGGTGCGATGGGTCTGGTGGAGCGCGAGCGCGACGAAAAGGATCGCCGCAATGTGGTGATCAAGCGAACGGTCGCGGGGGCGCTTTATCTGGAAAAATTCGGCGATATGATTATCGATGAAGCGCGCGAGGCGTGAGGCCGAAGATTCGCCGCTTTGGACCTTCATTCAGCGCTAGAGCTTAAACCAATCAGGATCGAAGAGCATGACATCCGCCGAAACCCTGGACCGCCGCCTGAACATTTTCCGTAACGATCTCGCGGATGAAAACCTCAAGGGCAAGGTGGAGGCGGAACGTTTCGTCAGTGGCGCTGAGGCTCGTATCGCCCTTCCCGTCGTCGGACTTCGACCAAAGCCAGACGAAAAATCCGGTATCGATACGGAGCTTCTGCTCGGCGAAACCGTGCGCGTGTTCGACCGCGCTGATGGCTGGGCATGGGTACAGGCCGAATCGGATGGTTACGCCGGTTACGTCCCCGAAGCGGCAATCGGTGAGGTTGAAGCCGCAACGCACATCGTCACTGCGCCCCGCACCTTTCTTTACCCGATAGCTGAACTTCGAAAGCCACCTGTCGCTGCCTTGTCCATGGGCAGCCGTCTGACTTTCGTCGGCGAGGAGGAGACGCGTGGCACGCGCTATCTGATGACCGCAAAGGGCGAGGGCGTGATTGCCGCTCACTGCATTCCGGTCGAACAGCGCGTTTCAGAGGATTATGTTGCGGTGGCTCTCCGGTTTCTGGAAACCCCCTATCTCTGGGGCGGACGTTCCGGTTTCGGCATCGATTGCTCGGGCCTCGTGCAACTCTCCATGGCAATGACGGGAAAATCCGCGTTGCGCGATACGGACATGCAGGTGAAATCCCTGGGCACTGAAATCACGCGCGATGAATTGCGCCGTGGTGATCTCGTTTTCTGGAAGGGTCATGTCGGCATCATGGAGGACGAGACCACGCTGCTCCACGCCAATGGCCACACCATGAATGTGTCGCGGGAGAATCTGGAAGAGGCGATCAAGCGGATTGGCTGGCTCTATGAGTTGCCGACGGCTTATCGCAGACCTTGAACCGCTCACGAAAACGTTTTGATCGAAGCATCTGCATTTGAGCATTTTCTTCGCCTATATTGGCTCGGATAGCATCTGGATGCAGACGATGAAGAGAATGAAACGCTGGAGTGCCGGAATAGCGATTATCGCAGTCGCCCTCTCGATGGCGAGTATGGCCGAGGCGCAAACGGTATTCGAAAAAGGCTATCTGCCGGCACCGGACGCCTACGCCAATCTTCCCGGCGTCAAGGACCCGAAGACGCTCCAGCCAAAGGAGCGATACCACTGCTACTCGACAACGGTCCCCTCGGGATATCCGAACGGCGCCTACCGCGATCTTTTCGGCAATAACGGACTTCCCGTGCAGGGATATCGCTGCACCGGTTCGGCTGGCGTTTCCGCTTTCGGAACACGGGTCCCAACGTCGAAAGACTGGTATCCCGGCATCAATCCACCCGCAACGGACTTTTGAGACGTCAGTAACCGAACCGGCTTCACACAAACCGGTCTGGACTTGAGGCGACGTTTTCAGATAAGTCTTTGTTGAATAAGGCTCACGCCTTTCGAAATGCGCGGCGATACCGGCTTCTCTTCATAGGGAAAGCCCGGTGTGGGGGATGGCAGCAGCAATGACGAAGACAGATATAGCGACCCGTGTTCACAATCACACCTGGAAGCTGGACCCCATTATCCGCAGCCTCATCGATACGGACTTCTACAAGCTGTTGATGTTGCAGATGATCTGGAAGCTTTATCCAGAGGTGGACGCCACCTTCTCGCTCATCAACCGCACCAAAACGGTAAAGCTCGCGGATGAGATCGATGAGATGGAGCTTCGCGAGCAGCTGGATCATGCCCGCAGCCTCAGGCTCTCAAAGAAGGAAAGCATCTGGCTTGCCGGTAATACCTTCTATGGCCGGTCGCAGATTTTCGAGCCGGAATTTCTGTCCTGGCTGTCCAGCTATCAATTGCCGGAATACGAGCTTTTCAAGCGCGATGGGCAATATGAGTTGAACTTCCACGGTCGCTGGATGGATACCACGCTATGGGAAATTCCAGCCCTTGCCATCATTAATGAGCTGCGGTCGCGCAGCGCAATGCGCTCCATGGGGTACTTTACGCTGGATGTGCTTTATGCCCGCGCCAAGGCCAAGATGTGGGAAAAGGTGGAGCGCCTGCGCGAACTGCCGGGCCTTCGGATCTCGGACTTCGGCACACGCCGTCGCCACAGCTTCCTGTGGCAGCGCTGGTGCGTCGAAGCCTTGAAGGAAGGCATCGGCCCGGCTTTCACCGGCACGAGCAATGTATTGCTGGCGATGGATTCGGACCTCGAAGCGGTGGGCACGAACGCGCATGAACTTCCCATGGTGGTCGCGGCTCTGGCGCAGAACGATGAGGAACTGGCGGCAGCACCCTATCAGGTCATGAAGGACTGGAACCGGCTCTATGGTGGCAATCTCCTGATCGTCCTGCCGGATGCTTTCGGCACCGCTGCCTTCCTGCGCAATGCCCCCGAATGGGTGGCGGACTGGACAGGCTTCAGGCCCGATAGCGCCCCACCAATCGAGGGCGGCGAGAAAATCATCGACTGGTGGAAGAAGATGGGCCGCGACCCGAAGAAGAAGCTGCTGATCTTCTCCGACGGCCTCGACGTAGATGCCATAATCGACACCTATAAGCACTTCGAAGGCCGTGCGCGCATGAGCTTCGGCTGGGGCACTAACCTCACCAACGACTTTGCCGGTTGCGCGCCGAAGACCATCGAGGGATTGAAGCCGATCTCCATCGTCTGCAAGGTGAGCGATGCGAATGGCCGACCTGCGGTCAAACTCTCAGACAATCCGCAAAAGGCGACCGGCGATGCGGAAGAGGTGCAGCGCTATCTGAAGTTCTTCGGACAGGAAGACCGGAAGGATCAGAAGGTTCTGGTCTGACACCAGACGGGCGGGGCGCAACAGCGGCCCCGCCTCTGATCCATTATTTCCGCACGAACTCACGGGATATATAATGGAACAGCGCCCGGATCGCCTGCGCTTCACCACCCACGGATGAGTGGGGACGTTCGCTTAAGCACCAGCCGTAAATATCGAAATGGGCCCACTTCTTCGTCTGTGTTACAAAGCGCTTGAGGAAGAGCGCTGCGGTAATCGATCCTGCCATGCCGCCGGATGGGGCATTGGTTATATCTGCAGCGCGCGAGCGAATATCCTTGTCGTAACCCATGTAAAGCGGCAGGCGCCAGACGGGATCATCCGTGTCCATGCTGGCATCGGAAATGCTGTGGGCTAGGTCTTCATCGTCGGTGAAGAAGGGCGGAACATCCGGGCCGAGCGCAACGCGCGCAGCACCCGTCAGGGTCGCCATGTCGATCATGAGGTCCGGGGCATCTTCATCCGCATATGCCAGTGCATCCGCCAGAATCAGACGGCCTTCGGCATCGGTATTGTCGATCTGAACCGTAAGCCCCTTGCGGCTCTGGTAGATATCGCCGGGGCGGAAGGCGTTGGACGAGATCGAGTTTTCCACGGCCGGAACGATGACGCGCAGGTCGATGGGCAGGCGCGCATCCATGATCATCAGGGCAAGGCCAAGCACGTTGGCAGCACCGCCCATATCCTTCTTCATCAGCGCCATGGAGGAGGAGGGCTTGATATCGAGGCCGCCAGTATCGAAGCACACGCCCTTGCCGACAAGCGTCACGCGCGGATTGCCCTTCTTGCCCCAGCTCATTTCCAGCAGGCGAGGGGCGCTTTCGCTTGCGCGTCCCACCGCATGCACCAGCGGGAAATTCTCCTTCAGAAGATCGTCGCCGGTAATGACCGAAACCTGCGCCTTGTAGTGTGCGGCAAGGCTGCGGAAAGCGATTTCCAGCTGGTCCGGCCCCATATCGTTGGCGGGCACGTTGATCAGATCGCGGGCAAGATAGACACCTGCCAGCACGCGCTTGATCTCCGCATCTTCTGCATCGCGCGGTATTAGCAGCTTCGCACCGCTGCTTTTGAGCGTCTTGTATTTATCGAAGCGGTAGGCACCCAGACCGAAACCCAGCGCGAGACGGTTGACCGTCAGCGGCGCGGTTTCGATGTGCCAGTCGCCTTCTGGAAGTTCACGGGCGAGCTTGCCGGTGATGAAGGGCAATTCGGATGGATTGGTGCCAAGACCGAGCAGCGCGCCACCGAGCGCGCCTTCAGCGGACGGAATAAGAAGCATCGAACCGGCATCGGCCTTGAAGCCCGCCTTGCGCGCCCAGTCCAGCGCGATGGGATCGATGGCGCCCTGTTCGATATGGGCTGGCGTAACGGCAAAAACAGGCAGTGTTTTTCCTGCCTTGGAGCTGAAAGGGGTAGCGCGCTCGATAAATTGAAAGGGGGCCATTGTCTGCTTTCGTAAACGGCTGAAATTGCCAAATTAACACTCTGTTAGGGTTAACAGATTATTGCTGGAGCGAAAGTTGCGTCGCAAACGCGGCGTAACTGCAAGATCCGAACACGGAGCCGGGGCGATATCATGATTGCCGTTTCCTTATTCCATGCCCGCAAGCGTGCCGCTCTTCACGGCGTCTGCGCGGCTGCCCTCGCTCTGACGCTCGCAAGCTGTTCTACCAACAAGCCGGACCGCATGTCGACCGGTTCCATCCCTGCGGTTTCGCATTCCTATGATCAGATGAATATGGAGCAGCTGCGACAGGCCGAGACGTCCGTTGGCGCGGCCTATTCGCGCAATCCCAAGGACCGAAATGCCGGTTTGAACTATGCCAACATATTGATGATGACCGGCAAGAATGCGCAGGCGCTGGCCGTCATGCAGCAAGTGGCGATTGCCTATCCGGCGGACCGGGAAGTCTTGGCAGCCTATGGAAAGTCGCAGGCAGCTGCCGGTCAGCTGGAACAGGCGCTGGGCACGATCAACCGCGCACAGACACCGGATCGCCCCGACTGGCGGCTCTATTCCGCCGAAGGCGCCGTTCTCGACCAGCTTGGACGCTCCACCGAAGCGCGGGCGAAATACCGTCAGGCCCTTGACCTGAAGCCGAACGATCCGAGCATACTTTCCAATCTCGGCATGTCTTACGTGCTGCAGAGCGATCCTCGCACGGCAGAAACCTATATGCGGTCTGCCGCGTCCCAGCCCGGCGCCGATAGCCGTATCCGCCAGAACCTCGCCCTCGTCGTCGGCCTTCAGGGTCGTTTCGAAGAGGCGGAGCGCATTGCCATGCAGGAGCTTTCCGCACAGCAGGCGCAGGCCAATCTGACCTATCTTCGCGGCATGCTTGCGCAGCAGAACGCCTGGTCGCAACTGGCGGACAAGAACAAGAAAACCGCTGCCAACTGATCGATCCTCGTAAATACAGCGAGAGAAATTGCGCCGATTGCCGTATGTTCTGCGGTTAAGATAACCGGTGGTCAGAACGTATCCGACACCCGTATGCCTGCCGGTCCCAGAATGACGGCGACCAGAACGGGCAGGAAAAACAAGATCATCGGTACCGTGAGCTTTGGCGGCAATGCAGCCGCCTTCTTTTCGGCCTCGTTCATCCGCTCATCGCGACCTTCCTGCGCCAGGACGCGGAGTGCCTGAGCCAGCGGCGTACCATAACGCTCAGCCTGAATAAGGGCCTGAACGACGCTTTTGACACCCTCGAGCTGGGTGCGGAGCCCAAGATTTTCCAGCGCCGTGCGTCGATCCTGAAGGAAAGAAAGCTCGGCGGTGGTCAGCACCATTTCTTCTGCAAGCTCCGGCGATTGTTCCGTCATTTCATCTGCCACGCGGCGCATGGCAGCTTCCATGGAGGTGCCGGATTCAACGCAGATCAGCATCAAATCCAGAGCATCCGGCCATGCGCGTTTGATGGATTTCTGTCGTTTGGTGATGCGGTTGGAGACATAGATATTGGGTGCGTAAAAGCCGAGATAGCCAAAGAGCAGAACGGCCATGACGCGTACCATGAAACTATAGTCGGGAATGTTACCAAGCCCGAACACCCAGAGCGCAGCAACGATCAGGAAGATGAAGGGCAGGATGAAGCGGGCGGCCAGAAAGGTGTTGAGCGCATTCTGCGAACGGAAGCCAGCCGCCTTGAGCTTGTTCATCGTGTTGGCATCGACCAGCGCTTCACGCAGATTGAAGCGCTCCACGATCTTCGTTGCAGACTTGTTGTTGTTCGCGCGCAGCGTTGCCTTGCCACCGCTTTTGCTCACCGCATTCAGCCGCTCACGTTCGCGGCTGCGAATCTGGTCACGCTCGGTAGACACGGCGCGCATGCGCTTGTTGAGATCGCCACGGTCGAAATAAGGAATAGCCAGCGTGTAGAAGGTGGCGAACGCCGCAACGGCAACCAGAAGCGCGATGATCAGCTGCGGATTGATGAGGCTCGATGCGAATTGCTCGGTCATGGCTAGGCCTCAAATATCGAAATTGATCATGTTGCGCATGATGATGATGCCGATCGACATCCACAGGCCGGATGCACCGAGAATGAGGTGTCCGCGCGGATCGGTGAAGAGCACCATGATGTAGTCCGGTGAGGTGAAGTAGACGAGCGTTGCCACGACGAAGGGAAGCGAACCGATGATCACGGCGGATGCCTTCGCTTCCATCGAAAGGGCGCTGACCTTGGCCTTCATCTTGCGCCGCTCGCGCAACACCTTGGAGAGGTTGGAAAGCGCCTCGGAGAGGTTGCCACCTGCCTGTGCCTGAATGGTGATGACGGTGCCGAAGAAGTTCACCTCCGGCAGTGGCATGGTCAGCATCATGCGGTCGATGGCTTCCGGCACGGTCATGCCCACCTGCTGCGCCTCCACCACGCGCTGGAACTCCGCTTTCACGGGTTCCTGACCATCGGACGCGATCAACCTCACTGCATCGTTCAGCGGCAGGCCGGATTTGATGGAGCGGCACATGACGTCGAGAGCGTTGGGAAATTCTTCGAGAAACTTGTTCTGGCGGCGCTTGATCAGGAAGGCGATGGCCCAGCGCGGCAGGCCGAGAACGCCAACGAAACCGATGCCAAGCGCAATCAGCGGCGGAGCACCGTAAAGCAGCGCGACGAGCGCTGCGGAAACACCGAAGCAGATGCTGAAAACATAAAAGCGGCGAACGGAAAGCGACAGACCGGATTGGGTGAGACGGCCTTTCAGGCTCGTATCTTTCCGGTCCTTGGCCTTTTCACTCTGCTTCTTTTCGAGCTCTTTGAGCGAATCCTGCATGGATTTGCGGCGCTTGCTCATTTCCTGCACGCGGTCGCGCGCAGCCTTGATCTTCGTGTGGTCGGTCTCCGCCGCCTTCACACGGTTGACGCGGCTTGCAGTCTTCTTTTCAGTCTCGATCTGCTGAAAAAGGAAAACATAGGCCAGCGCTCCTGCCGAGATGGCGACAAGGACGACGAGGAGCAGCATGGTCATGTTCATTGCGATGAGCGCTCCATCTCGTCGAGTGCCGCCGCCAGGCGCCGCTCTTCGTTGAAATAGCGCGCGCGATCCCAGAAGTGCGGCTTGCTGATGCCCGTCGAAACGTGGCGCCCGATCAGGCGGCCCGCGGCATCCTCGCCATCGATTTCATAGCGCATAAGGTCCTGCGTGATGATCACGTCGCCTTCCATGCCCAAGACTTCGGTGACCTGCGTTATCCGGCGCGAGCCATCGCGCAAACGGGCAGCCTGAATGATGACATCGACGGAGGAGGAGATGATTTCGCGCACGGTCTTGGCAGGCAGGCTGAAGCCGCCCATCGCAATCATCGATTCCATACGGCTGAGACACTCACGCGGCGTGTTGGCGTGGATCGTTCCCATGGAGCCGTCATGGCCGGTATTCATGGCCTGCAGAAGATCGAACACCTCCGGTCCGCGGACTTCGCCGACGATGATGCGTTCAGGGCGCATACGCAGGCAGTTCTTGACGAGATCGCGCATGGTGATTTCGCCTTCGCCTTCGATATTCGGCGGGCGGGTTTCCAGTCTCACGACATGCGGCTGCTGAAGCTGAAGTTCCGCCGTATCTTCGCAGGTGATGACACGTTCGGTTTTGTCGATATAGCTCGTCAGGCAATTCAACAGCGTGGTCTTGCCAGAGCCGGTGCCACCGGAAATGACGACGTTGCAACGCACACGGCCAACGATCTGGAGAAGCGTTGCCCCTTCCGGCGTAATCGCGCCAAAGCGCACCAGCTGATCAAGGGTCAGTTTGTCCTTCTTGAACTTACGGATCGTCAGCGCCGGGCCATCGATGGAGAGCGGCGGTGCGATGACGTTGACGCGTGAGCCATCGGGCAGGCGCGCGTCGCAGATCGGGCTCGATTCATCCACACGGCGTCCGACCTGGCTGACGATACGCTGGCAGATGGAAAGAAGCTGGGCGTTGTCACGAAAGCGGATGTCGGATTCGATTGTCTTGCCGCCGACTTCGATGAAGGTCTGGCCTGCGCCATTCACCATGATATCGGCAATGTCGTCGCGCGCCAGAAGAGGCTCCAGCGGGCCATAGCCGAGCACGTCGTTGCAGATGTCTTCGAGCAGCTCTTCCTGCTCGGAAATGGACATCGCGAAATTCTTGATGGTGATGATATCGTTGACGATATCGCGGATTTCTTCGCGCGCGCTTTCGGCATCCAGCTTTGCCAGCTGCGAAAGATCGATCGTGTCGATCAGGGCCGAAAAAACCTGAGCCTTGGTCTGATAATAGTCATCCGTGCGCACGCGTTTGCGCGTGGCGCTGGAAGGGGCCTGTGGGGTCGGCGCTGGCTTTGGCGCCGGTGGCTGAAGCACCTTCGTCTCCGAAGGGGCGGGCTGCTCCACCCGTGGCATGGCGCTGACGGCAGGTGACGGGACGGGCGGGGGTGCCGCCTGTCCGGTATTTCCGCTTCGTCCGAAGCCGTCATTGCCGCGTTTTCCAAACATCTCTTGTCTTCCGGTTCATTGCCGCGTGGAAACACCACGCCTTACTTGCGCTTCAGGATTTCCATGAATTTGCCGATGCCCGCGCGCTTCGCCTTACGCGCAGACGAACGGCCCGTAAGGATGTGGGAAAGCTGCGAGAACGTCTCGGCGACAGGCGACTTGGCATCGATCTCGCTGATCATACGGCCACTATTTGCAGCATTGCCGAAGAGCTGTACGTCGAATGGAATGATGGCGACGGGTTCGATTTCGAGAGGTTCGAAGAAATCGGCAGGCACGATTTCCGGTCGCTTTGCCATGCCAACCTGATTGAGCACGAGATGCGGAACCTTGTCATTCGGGCGCAGCTTGCGCAGCGCATCCAGAAGGTTCTTGGTATTTCTCAAATTTGCCAGATCGGGAACCGCAGTGATGACGACTTCATCCGCTTCGGCCAGCACGGTCTGCGTCCAGTCCGACCAGACATGCGGAATATCGAGAACCGCGACCGGCGCACTCCGCTGCAGAATTTCGAGCAGAGGCTGAAAAGCACCCCGGTCAAAGTCGTACCCACGGTCCAGCAGCGAGGGCGCTGCTAACAGGGACAGATGCTCCGAACATTTGGTCAGCAGACGATCGAGAAAGACCTCGTCCAGCCTGTCCGGTGAAAAGACGGCTTCGGCGATGCCCTGTGCGGGGTCCTGATCGAAATCGATATTGGCGGTGCCGAAGGGAAGATCCAGATCGGCAAGAATGGTTTCGGTGGAGAAAAGCGTCGAGATGCCGAAGGCGCAATTATGCGCAATGGTGGAAGATCCGACCCCGCCCTTTGCGCCGATAAAGGCGATATTGCGCCCAAGCGGTTCGGCTTCGGGGTCCACGAAGATGGCGGCGATGGATGCCAGCAAATCCGGCATCTTGACCGGCGCCACCAGATATTCCGAAATGCCGTTGCGGATCAATTCGCGGTAAAGCGAGATATCGTTGTGACGGCCGATGATGATCACGCGTGTCGTGGGATCGCAGACTTCTGCCAACGGCGCCAGATCGTCGAGCAGGGTCGAAGGATCGCGGTTGGTCTCGAGCACGATGAGGTTCGGCGTGGCGGTGGAGGAGAACATGCTTGCCGCTGCCTCGATCTCACCATTGGTGACGCGCAGGCTGACCTTGTTCATACGGCGGTCGCTTGCCAGTCGTTCCATGATCCGCTGCATGCCTTCGCTTTCGCAGAAGGCATGGATGGAGATGCGCGGCAGGGGCCGAAGGCTATCGAGATCGCCCGGACGCATTGCCTCCTCGGCAAGCGGCAGTCCCTCATCCCTGCGCTGAATGTCGTAATCCACCGAGCTCATGTCAGATCCTGTTGCTTATGCTTCGTCGCCATCATCAATTTTCGCTCGTCACGGTCGTCTTACCGGCGCGGTAATTGTCGATGACTGTGGACCGGCGCTCGGCATCGATTGGGCTCATGCCGCGTGGACCGACGAGATCCATCGGATTTGCCACCTGCGCGGCGAGATTGTTTTGCGATGCGCAACCGAAATTGTACCAGTTCTTATTGGAATAGGTGTTGTTGCTAAGGTCTTCCGGCCACTGGCCGCACTGGCCCGTCATGGCGGTAACAGCGATGTAAGACAGGCGAATAGGGGCGGCATCGCCGTAAGGAGATGCTCCATAGGGAACTTCCACGATCTTGTTGCCGGGCACGCCGGAAGACACCAGCGCCGAGCGGATCTGCCGCTTGAGCAGGGAGGCCGTTGCCGAATTTGGCGAACCGGTTGGCACCTGAATTTGAAAGACGCCGGTAGAGGTTGCCGTGTAACTCTGGGCAAAGCCCTTGACGTTGTCCGCCATTGCGGTGGTCAGCTTGTGATCCGCAGGTGAAACCGGAATATCAAGCGAGTGCTGAGCCTCCGACAGCGTGATCGGATGGCGTGTGCGGTAATCGTCGGGGATCGCACCGGTCGTCTGCGGGTCGCGGGCGCATCCCTGCGCCAATAGTGCGACCAGCGACATGGTGCAGATCAGGCCCGATCTGCTGGCGGAAAAACCGGTGGTCTTCATCGGGTGCGTCTTCGTCATTTGTAGATAAATCCTACGGAGCCCTGATAAGGCTGGGCCTGAACCTGCTGCCTGTTGTTGCCGTAAACCTTGTTCACCCGGTTCATGAAATACATCGCGGCATCGTTCTCTGGATTGAAGTTGTCATCCGGGCGGGCGATCTGATTGCGAGCCACGGGACGAACGAGATAGGGCGTGGCGATGATGACCAGTTCCGTTTCGTTGCGAACGAAGTCCTTGCTGCGGAACAAAGTGCCGAGCACCGGTATCTTGGACGCCCCAGGCAGGCCGGACATGGCCTGACGAACATTGTCCTGCACCAGACCGGCAATGACGATTGAACCGCCCGACGGAAGTTCGACACTGGTCGAAGCTTCGCGCTTGCGAATGGAGAGATAGGTGCTGCCGGGCACGCGGGCCGTGTTGCCGTTACCGGAGACAACGCTTCCCTCATAAGTCGGCTCGGAAACGTTGGTCTCGATCTTCAGGCTGATGCGGCCGGGAGAAAGCACGACCGGGCGGAAATTTAGCTCAATCCCGTAGTCGACCGTATCCGTCTGTCGTGTGACAGTCGGTGCACCTTGTTCATCGAAGGTTACGTTCTGTATCCCTGCAAGACGGAATTCGCCGCCCACATAGAACTTTGCCTGCTCGCCGGAAATAGCCGTGAGGCTGGGTTCGGCAAGCGTGCGCATCACGCCAGCCTGCTCCATTGCGTTGAAGTAGCTGGAGAAAGCAACCTTGCCGATGGTTCCGGCAACTGTGCCGGTTCCGGCGACGCCTATCGCATTGCCCAGATTGGCGGGGTTGGCAAAGGACACGCCTGTATTCGGGCCACTAATCGTACCGTTGAATCCGAGCTGCTTCAAAACCTGACGGCTGACTTCGGCAACCGTTACCTTCAACGTCACCTGATCTTCGCCTTCAATGGTCAGCATGTTGACGATGGAGGATTTCTGCCGGTCTTCGGCAAAGATCGCCACAGCCCCATCGCCATTGCTCTGGCTGGTGGCGGTAATGTTGCGGGTTGTTGCTTCACCACCTTGAAGGAATGCGCTGGCAAGCTGGACGGCGCGAGCGGAATCCTGCGGTGTACGCACGCTTCCCGAAAGGACGATATTGTCCGATACGATCTCCACGCGAATGTCGGAATCGGGGATGAAGCGGCGCAGATTGGTTTCGAGCCCGGCAATATCCCGTTCCACTTCGAGATCGAGACTGACGATCTCTTCGCCCTGAGCGCCGAAGATGAAGATATTCGTCTGCCCGACGGACTTGCCGAAAAGATAGATGCGACGCGACGTGCGGGTCACCGCGTCAGCCATGCTGGGATCGGCAACCAGAATATCGTGGGCATCCTGAGGAAGATCGATCACCAGCGCCTTGTTGAGACCGAGCTTCACGCGCTTGCGAACGCCGGTGCCGCTTTCATTGATCCGCACGATGCTCGCGCTCTGCGCCAACGCCTCCATCGGGCCGAAGCCATGGGGTGAAACGCCGGGCACGCCAGCGAAAGCAATGGTGAAAGCGAGGCCGCCGACGATGGACGTTTGAAGGGCTTTTTTCAGCGATTGGATTGGTCTGATCTCGCTCATTGCGTTGCCCCCTGATTGTCCCGCACGATAGAGCCTGACTTGATGACTTGAATTGCAGGCTTGCCCGAGCCGCCGCTGAGAAGGTAATCCGCGGATTGAGTGTCGCTATCCTGCGCGTCCGCGACGGATCTCAGCGAAAGTGTCAGGCGGTCAGCCATCTGGTGTGCAACGGTAATGATCTTCGCCTGATCAGGCGTCAGTTCCAGCGTCGCCGTGGCGCCGACGACCGCCGATGTGCCGTCCTGGCCTTCCTTGATCTGCTGGTCGATGGCAAGAACGCGGACATTGTTGAGAACGTTTTCCGTCAGAAAGCCGCCGCCCTCATTCTTGCGCACCATAATGACATCGACGCGATCGTTGGGCAGCACGAAGCCGCCTGCGCCGGTCGCAACGGAGATTTCGGTCGCAACGGCACGTTTTCCGGCTGGAAGCAGCGAGGACATGATGCGCGTGCTGGAATCGACCACCTTTTCCGGGCGAAGCGGCTCGCCCTCGAACAGCGGCAGGCGCACGACTGCGCCGCTCAATTCATTGACGGCGTCGGGCTGTTTCGCGTCGGTGATATAGCTGTCCGTAACGCTGCCCTGCGGCCAGGCGGCCCAATGTACGGAATTTGCGTCGAGCCTGCTTCCGACCGGCAGATTGATCGAGGAGACGAGCACGTTGACGGTCGGCTCTTTCTGAATAATCGCCTCAGCCTTCTGCACCACCTGCTGCGGGCTGGAAAGTTGCATGGCAAGCAGGCCCGCGAGGCCAGCGGCCACGACAGCAACGGAAAGAATGACGACACGCGAGGGCTTCATGCTGGGCCTTTGAAGAAGGTAGAATCTCTGCCCTCAGGATGGCCCGCCATTCGTGTAATTATGGTTAATAAAATCTGATCGCGTCTGGTTAATCAGAAATAAACAGCGTCGAAGCTCAAGTGGAGACGCAGCGCTCTACTCGAGATCAAAGAATCGAACGCATCGCCGCCTGAACGATAGGAGCTTCCGGGTAAGTCATCAGACCTGCAATCGCGATGGCGATGCCGTAAGGAATTTTCTTTGCGATTAGAAGTGAGTCGGGGACGGGAAGACCAGATGCTGTGATCTCTTGATGATAGGCTCGGATGAAAAGGATCAGCATAGTTAGTATCCCTCCAACGACTGCCACGGCAACCATATACATTGCGAGCTGACTGCTAAAGCCGAACCATAATGCAGAGGCTGTAAGAAGCTTAGCATCTCCGCCGCCCATGGTGTTCAAGGCGAACAATGTGAAGCCACATATGAAGACGAGTGCAGCCCCGACCAAGCTCATACCGAAAGTTTGCCACGTCATTTCGGTAAAGGGCGCAATGAAGAAGAAGGAACTGAACAGGATAATTGAAATCCTGTTGGGTATCGTCATCGTGAACAGATCATTGAAGGCTGCAAAAGCGAGACAAAGCGGAACGATAACGAAAATACATGCAATTATCATATTCACCCGCCAAAGAGCAGTATGTCATTCTCATAGAATCAGCTGCCTTGGAAATTCCAGGACAGCTGATCATTAAAGCATACTATACTGCCGATTAGGATCAGTTAGTTTTTGCTGCGAGGTTCAAGTAAGATCCGATATTCGTAAACTGTGTGCTAAGAGACGTTCCCAAGCTCTTTGCGCCAGTGATGATAGCAACAGAAATGAGGGCTGCGATCAGGCCATATTCGATGGCGGTTGCGCCGGACTCATCTTTCATGAAACGTGCGAAAATCTTGGTCATGCGGGTTTCTCCTAAGCTCTTGTTTGTTGGTCAGCACTCCGACAACTGTTTTCCGTTGTTCGGTTGCCTTCAACCTACAAAAGCTCGATTTCCAGCGGCTTAATAAAAGCGATTAATATAGTGTTAAAGCGGTAATGCCGAGCGATTGGTAAATGATTATACCAAGTAAAATATCGATTTTTACTGAAGTCACAAAAGTCCTGATAATAAGCGCGTTCAGGGTCTTGGAGAAGGCGTATCTGTTTCATATTGTGAGACACACCCTGTGCAATAATGGTTCGCTTCCTGCGTGCTGCAATCATTGCGGGATTTGCGCGTTTACTCTTTCGAGCGCAAAATCCGGTCTTTAAATCTTCATTCACCATTCCGGGTCATTGTGGCCGGGCATAGATAATGCCTGCTCGTGCTAATGAAGGTCCGCCTGAACCATGTCATCCTCTACCTTTACGAGATTCGCAGTTGCCATGGCGGTGCTGGCCGCTGTTCCTGCTGCGGCTCGCGCGCAAGAAGATGAGATGTTGCGGGTGTCGATGAACCATGCGCGCGTGCTGAAACTGGACAGGCCCGTAAGCAAGGTCATCATTGGCAATTCCAAGGTCGCGGATGCGACGGTCGCCGATTCCACGACAATCGTCCTGACCGGCCGCAGCTTCGGCACCACCAATCTGGTGCTGCTTGATGGGCAGGGCAACGCTATTGTCGATGAGCGGATACTCGTATCGATCGATGAGGGCAACACGGTGCGCGTGTTCCGCCAGACGGCGCGAACCGTTCTTTCCTGCACGCCGAACTGCGAAGAGCATTCCCAGAACGAAAGCAGCGCTGGCGCGACCGGCGCAGGCCAATAATCAGACACAATATATCTTTGGAAGAAGCGAGGGACCAGCGCTCTCAGCGCCGCCGATCCGTGCGCGATGGCCACGGAATTTCCGCTGCCCCGAAGGGCAGGTCAACTCATCGATTTTTCGGTAAGTCATTGATCTGGCTAGGATCAAATAAGGAATGGTGCCCAGAAGAGGACTCGAACCTCCACACCCTTTCGAGTACCAGCACCTGAAGCTGGCGCGTCTACCAATTCCGCCATCTGGGCGACGAGGAGCCATGTACGGGGGTGAGCGCTTGGTGTCAACAGAGATTTTGAAGTTTTATGACGATCTTTGTTTTTTCATCGAAAAACATGGATTGTTGTGGATGGCACCCGCTTTCGAACATGCGCTTTTCACCCAAAAGGGGGGTAGAAAAAGAGCAATGGCCTTCAACGATCCGAATCGCGAAGCGGACTTATTATCGAACAACGAGTGGCTTAACTGTCGAGCCCTTCGTTTTTCTGCCGGTCCAGATGACCGAGGTCGCGATCGGGGTCTATCATGTCACGCAGCCTCTGCTTCAATTCCTTAGGGCCAGGGAAGCCACCATCGCGCTTGCGCTCCCAAAGAAGTTCACCATCCACGGTGATGTCGAAGCGTCCGCCTGTTGCCGGAATGAGAGCGACTTCCGCGAGGCTGTCGGAAAACGTGGCCAACAGCTCCTGTGCCATCCATGCGGACCGGAGGAGCCAGTTGCATTGCGTGCAGTAGGTGATTGCGACACGGGGCTTGGTTGTCGTTTCTGTCATGAGCCTCTCCAATGTGGGTCACAGAAATATTACTTACTCACTCAGGTTTTCCGCAATTGCTGCTTGTTAACGGACCCTGTTTTTCGCAGAAGATTGTGCATTGCAACCTGCGGAGTATTCAATGGCTAATACTGAGCTTTCGCGTGAGCGCCTGATCGTCCCGGCGGTCGCTCCCCTTTATAACAGCACATATGAACTGGCGGAAACCATTCTGCGCGTCGTGGCTGGCGTGCTGCTGGTTACGCACGGCTTCGGCAAGATCACCAACCCGTTCGGCGCTGTCGGCATGGTGGAAGGACTCGGCTTTTATCCCGGCGTGTTCTGGTCACCGCTGCTTGCCGCGACGGAATTTTTTGGCGGCATCCTCGTCGCCATCGGTCTGCTGACGCGCCCTGCCGCTTTCGCATCCTTCATCGTCCTGATGGTGACCGTCTATTTCCACTGGATCGTAAAGGCTGAAGGCCTGGGCGGATCGGAGAAGTCGATCCTGTGGGCCGCCATCTTCCTCTTCTTCGCGGTCCGAGGCGGCAATAGCCAGTCGGTCGATGCCAAGCTCAGGAAAGTCTTCTGAATTGATGGCAAGACCGCAGAAGCGTTTTCAGCAAAAGTGCGAAGCGGTTTTGCGTCCGGAAAACGCGATATAGCAGAGACTTAGGGCATTTACACGTTTCGGAGAAAAGCGGAAATGCCCTATATCGCGGCGGTCACCACGACGCGAAGGCCCGGACTGTTGTCCTCTTCATCGAGATGGCCTTTCAGCCGGTCGCCAATGGCGGTCAGCATGCGGGAGCCGAAGCCGCTGGTGTTCTGGCTGGTCTTGCCCCGGCCCTTATCGGCCACGATCAGGCGGAACGAAGTTCGGTGCTGTTCGAGCTTTATCAGCAATGACCCCGGATCGCCGTCATAGGCGTATTTCTGCGCATTGATGATGAGTTCAGTCAGCAAAAGCCCGACATTCACAGCGCGGTCCGTCGAAATCAGGATGGGTGCCAGATCCATGATCATGTGGTTGACCCAGCGCTGATCCATCGACGCCTGCATGTCCCGCACGAGGTCTTCGAGATAGCGCGACAGATCGATAATTTCGACGCTATCATCCTGATAAAGCCTGCGGTGAACCAGCGCCACTGCATTCAATCGCTTCTGCGCTTCTTCCAGATGGGTCGAGACGGCCTCATCGCCTGCGGCTCTGCCCTGCATTCTCAGAAATGCCGAGACAAGCTGCAGGCTGTTTTGAACGCGGTGGTTCACCTCTTTCAGCAGATAGTCCTTCTGCTTGATCAGGCTTTCATTTTCCTTCAGCGTCGTCGTCAGCTCCATATTGAGTTGTCGTGTGCGGCGATTGTTGCGGTGTTCGAGCATCAGCCGGACGATACGGCTCGCAGCATCGATTTCGGCATGGCTCCAAGGCCGTGCCTTTTCGCGCACGCTCTCCGTCCACTCCTCGAAGGATGTTCTGGGATTGAGGGTCTCGTCCGGTTTGACGGGAATATCCTTGTGCGGATTACCCGCCCACTTCACCACTTCCAGATGTTCGGCCCGGAACCATAGCAATATGGTCGGCACTTCCGTCGACATGGTCACTGCAAGAAGCCCGCTGGCCCGATCGGCATAGGCTTTTGCTTCCGGCAAGAGGCGCGGCAGGCTGGCGGTCGAAAGCGCCTGCACGGCTGCGGGGCGTCTGACGAATTCGGCAATATCGCGAATATCGATATTGTCCGGGCAGCGCCCGAAGGTGAACAGGTCCTTGCCCTGAGTCGCGGCAAAACCATCGGCATTCAGCAGCTTGGCAAGCTCACGACCGGAATTCTCAAAGAAGTCGCCAAGCGATTTGTCGCCACCCAGCTGGGACAGCACGGCATCTTCCTGCGCACGAAGCCGGATGCGCTCGCGATAAAACTCCGCCTCTTCCTTCGCCTTCACCTGCCGCGATAGCCCACTGGCAAGCGCCTGACATGCAAGCCGGATGCTGAGCGGTATCGTCTTTGGCTCGTGATGATGGCAGGCGATCAGCCCCCACAGCGTCCCATCCTTCACGATGGAGATGGAGGCGGATGCGGCCACGCCCATATTCCGGAGATATTGCAGATGCACCGGGGAAACGCTGCGCAGCATGGAATCGCTGAGATCGATACCCGAAAAATCCTCCGTGCCCATCACGGGCTGCGGCACATAATGCACATCGGGTATAACGCGCACCTTGTTGCGCACATAAAGCGCGCGTGCCTGACGCGGAATGTCGCTTGCCGGGAAATGGTGGTTGATGAAGCTGCCGGATGTCTCGTCAAGGCTCTCGCCCGTCACCACGCCCGCGTCGTCATCCAGAAACTGGTAGATCATGACCCGCCCGTAGCCGGTCAGTTGGCGGAATGTCTTGGCGGCCTCCTGGCTTAAATCCGCAAGCGTTCCGGCGCGTTCGAACATCGCTGTCGCGGCTTCAAGACCGTAGAGAAAGGGCACGCTCAGAATAGCATCCTCTTCCGCCTCATCCAGCTCGACGACGATGTAATCGCCCGAGACGAAGGCAACAGCGTTCATGTCGCCCTTGGCAACAGACACCCTGCCGATCACGGCAGGATGCCCGGTGCGTGCCGTTGCGGAAATCTGAGTGAGATCGAGCCCGAGAAATACATCTAGGGTCTGGCCATGCCAGTCCCTGCCGAAGCGCAAGGCAACATCACCGCCTGCGCCGACGATTTCCAGTGTTTCCGCGCGCGCAACGAGCATCAGGCCATGCGGCTGAATGGAGCCGGGCCGATGGATCGGTTCGAGATCGCAGGAAATGATCTGGGTGTTCTCGTCTCGCAGCATGCGGTTCTCCCGTCTTCTTGTTGGCACCGCGAATAGCTTCGAGCAGCTATTGAGCGAGATGCGTCTTTTGCGATTGATACATCTTTATCAGTATTTTCGAACAAAGGTAAATTTAAGTCCCGCTAGCGAAAGGATAAATTCGCTTTTTAAAATTCGGCAGCACCAGGAACCTTTCCCGCTCCCAAATATTATGCGTCTAATGGGAATGCGGGAAAATTTATGGTCGATTATTTACTGCCCTCAGAAGCGCGCAAAGCTGGTGAGCGCCTGCTTGCAGATCATCTTTCGGAAGACCCCTTCGCAGCGGCTTTCAAGGCAACGCGAATGCCGATGATCATCACCGATCCGAAGCAGGACGATAATCCTATTATTTTCTGTAACAAGGCCTTTAATGACCTGACTGGCTATTCCAACGAGGAATTGATCGGCAAGAATTGCCGGCTGTTGCAGGGCGAAAAGACTGACCCCGGCGCTGTCGCGAACATTCGCGACGCGATTGACGCGGGTCGCCCTGTATCGGTCGATATCCTCAATTATCGCAAGGACGGTTCAGAGTTCTGGAACGCTCTTTTCGTCAGTCCTGTGCGCGATAACAAGGGCCAAGTGATATACTATTTCGCATCCCAACTGGATTTCACCCGCATCAAAACCAAGGAAGCCGAGCTGGCCGAAGCGCGCATTCTAGCCGAAGAAGAGGTGACCCGGCGCACGAAGGACCTTCGGGATGCGCTGGAAGCCAAGACGCTTCTCGTTCACGAAGTGGACCATCGCGTCAAGAACAACCTCATGACGATTGCCTCCATCGTGAAGCTTCAGGATCGCATGACCGGGAACGAAACGGTGAGCGCAACGCTGAAATCCGTGCTGAACCGGATCGAAGCGCTGAGCACCGTTCATCGCAAGCTGTTCACACTAGAAAATATTGCCCGTTTCGATGTCGCAGATTTTGCGGAGGATCTGGTCGTCAATCTCACCGGCCAATTGAAGCGTAACGATATCAATGTCGAACTGGACCTCTCACCTGTCTATGTTCCCGCTGCAAAAGCCTCGCCGCTATCGCTCATCGTCAATGAACTGGTAGGCGATGCCGTGCGGCGCGGGCTGGGGGACGGCGGCGGCGACATCAAGGTTACAGTGAAACGGCTGAACGGCCATTTCCTGATCGAGGTCACCGACACGATCGATCCCGTAGAGGTCAATGAGGAAGAGCAGAAGTTCAGCCAGATGCTTCTGGAAACCTGCGCGCGGCAGGTGAATGCCGATATCAAACGAGAACGAGATGGCAGGCGCACCATGGTAAGCGTCACGCTGATGGTTGAGAATGAAAAGGAATAATGGTTTGCGCATTATGATTGTTGAGGACGAAGCACTGCTTGCCCTCGAACTGGAGAGCGAAATCGAAGCCGCAGGCCACTCCGTTACCGGTATCGCAGCCGCCAGCATGGCGGCCCGCGCTCTCGTCGAAAAGGACCGTCCGGACTTCGCCTTTGTCGACATTCATCTCGTGGATGGTCCGACCGGGGTCGATGTGGGAAGGTTTTTGGCGGAGGAAGACATTCCATATGTCTTCGTCAGCGGCAATGTGAAGCGCATCCCGGATGATTTTGCCGGTGCCGTGGGCGCCATCGAAAAACCTTACACGGTCAATGGTCTTCAAAATGCGATTGAATATCTCGATGCCAAGATCAACGGGAACGACACGCTCTCCGTTCCGCCAAATCTGATCATGCCGACGCAATAAATCTGTCATCCGTCGAGGTAATAGCGTAAAAAACGCCAGTTTATCGAGATGGCGTTTTTGTGATTATTATGGGGTTGTGAAAATTGACCAGCAGTACCGGCAATATTGGCCCTATCCTGACGCAGCTATTCGAGCAGGCACCCACCTTCATTGCTCTGTTGCGCGGCCCGGAACATCGTTTTGAACTTGCCAATCCCAGCTATATGAACCTCGTCGGTCGGCGCGATATTGTCGGGCGCACGGTTGCCGAGGCCCTGCCGGATGCAGCGGCGCAGGGTTTCGTGAAAATACTGGATGAAGTCTATTCGACGGGCACTCCTTACACCGCCTCAGGCGCGCTTTTTGCCGTGCAGTCCGAACAGGACGGCCCGATCAAGGAGCGTTATCTCGATTTCGTCTATCAGCCGATCCGCGGAGCCGACGGCTCGGTGAGCGCAATCTTCGTGGAAGGTTCGGATGTGACTGAGCGCACACTCTCGGAACGGGCGCGGCGGGAAAGCGAAGATCTCTATAAGGGACTGTTCGACGCCATCGATGAGGGTTTCTGCATCATCGAGTTTCTGGATGGGCCGCATGGTCCAGATAGTGATTATGTCCATATTCAGGCCAATGATGCCTATGCCCGTCATGCGGGTATTCCGAATGTGGTGGGCCAGCGGCTTCGTACCATGGTGCCGGAAGAGGCCGATGCCTGGATTGCCCGTTATGGTGCCGTGCTGCAAACCGGAGAGCCGATCCGCTTCCAGCAGGAACTCGTCGCAACCGGGCGATATCTGGAGCTTGCCGCGGTCCGCATCGAACCGATAGAGCGGCGTCAGGTCGCCGTTCTGTTTCAGGACATTACCGCCCGGCGCAAGGCGGAACTGGCGCTTGAGACGTTGAACGCCACGCTGGAACAGCAGGTGGAGGAGCGCACGAGCGAGCTTATGGCAGCGGAAGAGGCGTTGCGGCAGGCGCAGAAAATGGAGGCCGTCGGCCAGCTGACCGGCGGGCTCGCGCATGACTTCAACAACATCCTCGCGGGCATCAGCGGCAGTCTGGAAATGATGAATACGCGACTGGCGCAGGGGCGGGTGGGTGATCTGAACCGTTACATCAATGGCGCCATGGGCGCGACCAAACGCGCATCGGCGCTGACACAGAGGCTTCTCGCCTTCTCTCGCCGCCAGACGCTCGACCCCAAACCGCTCAATATCAACACGCTCGTCGACAGCATGCTGGAGCTTGTCATTCGCAGCGTTGGGCCTGAAATCAAGGTCGAGACCGTCGGCGCTGCTGGTCTGTGGCCGACATTCGTCGATGCAAGTCAGCTTGAAAACGCGCTGCTCAATCTCTGCATCAATGCCCGTGACGCCATGCCGAACGGTGGCAGGCTGACCATCGAAACGGGCAACCGCTGGATGGACGAGCGCTCTGCCCGCATGCGCGGGCTGGAGCCTGGGCAATATGTATCGCTCTGCGTTTCCGATACCGGAACAGGCATGTCGCAGGATGTCATCGAGCGCGCATTCGATCCGTTCTATACGACAAAGCCGATAGGGCAGGGCACCGGGCTTGGCCTTTCGATGGTTTACGGCTTTGCCGGACAGTCCGGTGGTGCCGCGCGCATCTATTCCGAACTCGGCAAGGGCACGATGATCTGCCTGTATCTGCCACGCTATGCGGGCTCGATTGAAAACGCAGATATGGAGGCCGAGGCGAGCCATATCGATGCTCCGCGCGCCGATGGCGACGAGACGATTCTGGTGGTGGATGACGAGCCCCTGGTTCGCATGCTGGCGGTGGAAGAGCTTCAGGATCTCGGCTATTCCGTAATCGAAGCGGAAGACGGCCCCTCTGCGCTGAAAATCCTCAACTCCAACCGCCCTATAAGCCTGCTGATCACCGATGTCGGTCTGCCGGGCGGAATGAATGGACGCCAGCTGGCCGACGCCGCCCGCGTCAACCGGCCTGAGCTGGAGGTTCTCTTCATCACCGGCTATGCCGAAAATGCAGTGCTGAACCACGGGCATCTGGACCATGGCATGCATGTCATGACAAAGCCGTTCCAGTTGGATGTCTTTGCCCAAAGGGTCAAAACGCTGGTGCGTTCGAACTCGTAGTTCACGCGTGAACTAAGCTACACGGCGCTATCCTCCGACAGCGCCGTGATGCGTCTCTCTCAGCTTCGAAGTGCGTCCACGGGAGACTGACGATAGGCAAGCCAGGCAGGCAGAAGAGCTAGTGCTGCGGCTGCGCCAAGCAGAATGCTGGCCTGTACGCCATCGGCTCTGGCAAATTCCACCGGCATGACGACGCCGCTTTTGGCAACGAGCGTCATGGTAATCGCCTTTGCGGCGACGAAGCCGACGGCAAAGCCGAGCGCGATACCTGTGGCAAACAGCGAAAAGAGTTCGGTCCAGACGATCAGCCATATGGATGATCTCGGAGCGCCGAGCGCCCGCAATGCGCCGATCTGCTTGCGCCGCTGCACGACGTGGGTAAGCGTAACCAGTATGAGCGCCGCCGCAACGAGAATCTGCGCACCGATGGCGACGAAAGACAGCACCTCGCGTGCATCGCCCAGCGTCGCGTAAAGCTTGGTCAGCACTTCCCCGGGGAAAACGGCCAGCGTGTTGCCTTGCCGATATTGCTGGCGCAGCTTGTAGGCATCCGCGATGGACTTTGGCTTCACAAGAATGGCGGGAACGCCGGGCGATGCCTCGGAGAAGTTCTCGACCAGCTCTTCCTCGTGTCCTTCTTCGTGCTCATGTTCATGCGCGTCGTGTCCCTCGTCCTTTGCCTCTTCCGCATGGTCGTGAGAATGTTCGCCGGTTTCCATGCCGTGAATGTGCCAAACAGAGCTTATGGGAACGAGAATGGCCCTGTCCCACGGCGTGCCGGTGGGCTTGAGGCGGCCCTGCACATGGTAGACGATTTCCGTGTGGGTATGCCCGCCTTCCTGCGCGCTTCCATGCATGGGCTTGATCTTTGCGCCGATGGAAAGATCGACGGCAGAGCCAATAACGGCGTCGGAACCGTCCGAAAGGCCTTCGCCTTCCGCAAGGCCGCCGGACGTGTTCTCGATCAAGGCGCGGGTCGTTCCCACGATTGGATAGCCGGCAAAGGAATCGCCGAAGCCCACGGGTCCGGCCCAGGAAACGCGAGGATCTTTCGAAAGAGCTGCCAGAACATCGCCGCCCACAAGCGGCAGGGGTGCGGCTTGCAGGAAGACGGAAGAAAGCACAAGCTGTGTTTCGCTGCCAGCAGCACCGACCACCAGATCGAACTTGTCTGCTGCGCGCGCAGAACCAAGCCGCAGGGCTCTTTCCTGCAGTGTTACTGTCACCCCAAGCGCCGTCGCCATGGCAACGAGCAGGACGACGATAATCGAGCCCGCCCAGAGGCGTCTCAGATCGGACAGGATGAAGCGCATCATTGTGAGGTACTTTCAGAAGCGTCTGAGACGATGCGACCATTGGCGAGCTCGATACGGCGGTCGAGGCGCCGCGCAAGCGACATGTCATGGGTAATGACGACCAGCGTCGAGCCTTCGACCCGCGCCAGATCGACAAGCAGACGCCCAACGGAGGCGCCATTTTCAGGATCGAGGCTGGCCGTCGGTTCATCCGCAACGATGACGCCCGGCTTGCGCAAAAGCGCACGGGCAATGGCCACGCGCTGCATCTCTCCGCGAGACATGGTGTCGATTTTCTGGGCTGTGCGGCTGATACCGACCTTGTCGAGAAGGAACTGGGCGCGCTCGGCATGCGCTTGCGTCATGGAGCGCGAGAGCTGCACCGGCAGCAGTACATTTTCCATGGCGGAGAGCCCTGGCAGCAGATGAAACTCCTGCATGATGAGGCCGACATTTTCCCCGCGCCAGCGGTCGCGCTGCGTTTCAGTCAGCGTCTCTATGGCCTTTCCGCCCCAGGAAACGCTGCCTTCCCGAATACGCTCGAGGCCGGTGACGATATTGACCAGCGTGCTCTTGCCGGAACCGGAGGCGCCGGTCACGGCAATCTTTTCCCCGGCGGAAAGCTGCAGAGAGTCTACAGCAAGAACGGGCGTGCCGAGCCCGGAATAACGAACCGAGAGCCCGGAAATGGTGAGGGATAGCATCGTCAGGATACTCGATATTCGGCGTCGCGAATGCGAACGAGACTGACGAAACCCGTTTCCGGGTCCGTCCAGGAGCCGCGCTCCAGCTTGCCGGTTACCTCGATGGTGGTGCTTGGCTGCACGAAGGTCTGTTTCTCGGAGAGATACACCACGACGATATTGTCCGGCCAGTCCGCATCCGAGGAGCAGAAAGGGCAAAGCGCCATCGGAATTTCGGTCAGCACGAAGAAGGAGGCTTCCGCTTTCAATGGCGGCGCCATGAAGCCTTTCATGCTGATTTCCTTGCCGGTCAGCTGCTTGAGCTTGTCGGAAAATTCAAGGCCCAGAACACCGATCTTGCCATACATCTCATCGAAGGTCAGCGACGAAGCCGAGGCCATGGCCCGCCCGCTGCTCAGCATCAGCGCTCCCAGCCCTAGGGCTTGTAGCGATTGCCTGCGCGTCAACAGAGAAAAAGGTTTCGTCATGACGATCTCCTGTTCGGCTGGGTGGCATGTCGTGAAAATGGATAAAGTAATCTGGACACAAACATTGGATGATACAAAAAGTAAGGCGTGTAAGGTGCTTTAAACGGTAACGATCCGGCCCGCTGAGCGAGCCGGATCATCGAATGTGTCAGATGCTGTTACTGCGTCTGCTTGGCACCAAGGGCAAATGTGTCGGCCAGTACGCGGTAGACGTCGCTCTGTTCCATGTAACCCTTGAACCCTTCCGAGCCGGGACCGGTGGACTGCAGAACGATATCGTCCACGGCGTGAACGCCGCTATCGCCGTCCTTCGGAATGTTACCCTGTACGAATACTGCGCCGGGGACATTCTTGTAGGCTTCGTTGGCGACATATTCCTTCTTCTCGTTCTGGATAGCCGGAACGAAAGGACCGTCCATCTTCGGGCGGAAGGTTTCATAATGGTCAGGACCATTATTGGCATTCAGGAAGAGGCGGCGCGAAACGTCGATACGGTCAGGATAACCGTCGCCATCCTTGTCCTCGTAGTTCGGGAAGCCAGCCTCGGCATAGGTGCCGACCTTGGCACGCATTTCATCGCCTGGCTTTTCATCGTCAACCGTGCCGATGATGGAAACGCCGTGCGCATGGTCACCCGTGACGACGATCAGCGTGTCGGGGTTCTTTGCCGCAAACTCGCGGGCAACGCCGATAGCCTTGTCGAATTCGATGGTTTCGACAACGGCGCGGTCCCAATC
Source organism: Agrobacterium larrymoorei (assembly GCF_005145045.1). Lineage (NCBI taxonomy): Bacteria > Pseudomonadati > Pseudomonadota > Alphaproteobacteria > Hyphomicrobiales > Rhizobiaceae > Agrobacterium > Agrobacterium larrymoorei. The sequence goes on along the minus strand of NZ_CP039691.1, from coordinate 127,461 downwards.
CAGCGGGTGAGACATCTTGTCGATGTTCGCCGCTTCGACCATCAGGAAGAAGCCTTCCGGGTTCTTGGAAAGCTCGCCTAGCGCGGCTTGGGTCATGTCGACCAGACCAGGCTGATTCGGGAACCTGTCGACGGTGCCTTTCTTGAGGAACTTGCGGTCGAGAAGCGTGTCCATGTTGCCGGTGTGGAACAGACCGAGCAGCTTTCCGGTGTTGGAACCTTCAGCCTTCTCAAGCTCGCTCTTGTCGGTCGCCAGCGTGTAACCGGCATCCTGGAACAGCTTGATATATTCCTTATCGTCCTTGCGCTTGGAGCCGGGAACGTCCTTGCCGAGGAAGTAGGCGGAACCGCCGCCCAGCACCACGTCCGGCTTCACGTCGAACATCATGGTGGTGATTTCAGCCTTGTCGCCGCGCTTGCGTGTGTGGGAAACGATGGCCGCAGGGGTTGCGTCCTGCAATTCGGATGTCGTGACGATGCCGATGGACTTCTTCGTCTGGCGGCGCAGGGCTTCACCAATCGTCTCTACCTTCGGGTCATCGAAGCTGGAAGGCGTGCGATCGCCGTAAACGCCGAGTGCGTTTACCGGTGCCTTGTGGCCCGTCATGTAGGCGGACATGGTGTTGGCGCTGTCGGTGGCGATTGCTTCGGTGGAAGACGTGCCGATGAACGCCATGCGGTCCATCTCGTCCATGTTGAGGCGGCCGTTCGCCTTACCCTCGGTCATGCCTTTCGACATGATGCGGGCGGCGGTGCGATGAGCGACAGAAAGTCCGTCACCAAGAAGGAAGATGATGTTTTTCGCCTTTGGAGTTTCCGCAGTGGCGTAAACCGTCCATGTCACGTCCTTCTTTTCCGATCCGGCAGACACTTCGACCTTATACTCGCCAGCCTTGGCGATCTTCAGGCCGCGGAGAATGACGGCAGAGCCGAGGACCTTGTCTTCCTTACCCTTTTCTTCCGCTACGAACTGTACGTCGGAGCCGAAGACGGTCTTGTAATCCTGGCCGTTGACGGTGATCTTCACGTCTTCAGCCTTGATGACGTTCTTAAATTCAATTTTGAAATCGAATGGGGATCCGCTGAGAATAGTGGCGCGATCCAGCGGATAGACGGTTGCGGCCTGTGCGGCACCGGCGAGAAATGTCGTCGTGACGAGTGCTGCGATAAGTTTGCGCATGAGAACCTCTAAGGAGTGGCATTTTCTTGAAAACGCCTTCGCTATAGGCAGGCTGCATGACAGATACATGACGGTTCAGGCGAATCATCATGGCTCATACAACCCGGTTCACCTCGCGCCCTTGCAGCAAAGGCGTTGCGCTGCCGCATAATCCTCTTCTTCGCTGCTTCATTTCTTTCTTTTTGCTGCTCTCTCACCCGTCATCCGCCTTGCAGCGGCAAAAATCGCTCCTTATATACGCCGCAGAACAGCAGAAATGCTGACAATTCGGCAAGACCATCCAAGTCAAGGATACGTCAATGGAATGCCTCCCGGGGTTCCGACGTCTCGCTTCAAGGAGAGAAGAAAAATGGCAAAAGTAATCGGTATCGACCTTGGCACGACCAACTCCTGCGTCGCAGTGATGGACGGCAAGGACACTAAAGTTATTGAAAATGCGGAAGGCGCGCGCACGACCCCTTCCATGGTCGCATTCAGCGACGATGGTGAGCGTCTGGTCGGTCAGCCGGCAAAGCGCCAGGCCGTCACCAACCCGACCAACACGCTCTTCGCAGTCAAGCGCCTGATCGGCCGCCGCTATGAAGACCCGACCGTTGAAAAGGACAAGGGCCTCGTTCCGTTCGAAATCGTCAAGGGCGATAACGGCGATGCGTGGGTTCAGGCTCAGGGCAAGGGTTACTCCCCGTCGCAGATTTCCGCGATGATCCTTCAGAAGATGAAGGAAACCGCTGAATCCTACCTCGGCGAAAAGGTCGAGAAGGCCGTCATCACCGTTCCCGCATACTTCAACGACGCCCAGCGTCAGGCCACCAAGGATGCAGGCCGCATCGCTGGTCTCGAAGTTCTGCGCATCATCAACGAGCCGACGGCTGCAGCTCTTGCTTACGGTCTCGACAAGAAGGACGGCAAGACCATCGCCGTTTACGACCTTGGCGGCGGTACCTTCGATATTTCCGTTCTGGAAATCGGCGACGGCGTTTTCGAAGTAAAGTCCACCAACGGCGATACCTTCCTCGGCGGTGAAGACTTCGACATGCGTCTGGTCGAGTACCTTGCTGGCGAGTTCAAGAAGGATCAGGGCATCGACCTGAAGGGCGACAAGCTTGCTCTGCAGCGCCTGAAGGAAGCTGCCGAAAAGGCAAAGATCGAACTGTCTTCTTCGCAGCAGACCGAAATCAACCTGCCGTTCATCACCGCAGATGCGACCGGTCCGAAGCACCTGACGCTGAAGCTGACCCGCGCCAAGTTCGAAAGCCTGGTCGATGACCTCGTGCAGCGCACGGTCGCTCCCTGCAAGGCAGCCCTTAAGGATGCCGGTGTTTCCGCTTCCGAGATCGATGAAGTCGTTCTCGTCGGTGGCATGAGCCGCATGCCGAAGGTGCAGGAAGTCGTCAAGCAGCTGTTCGGCAAGGAGCCGCATAAGGGCGTGAACCCTGACGAAGTCGTTGCCATGGGCGCTGCCATTCAGGCAGGCGTTCTGCAGGGCGACGTTAAGGATGTTCTGCTTCTCGACGTGACGCCTCTGTCCCTCGGCATCGAAACGCTGGGCGGCGTCTTCACCCGTCTGATCGACCGTAACACGACGATCCCGACCAAGAAGAGCCAGACCTTCTCGACCGCTGAAGACAACCAGTCTGCCGTGACCATCCGCGTTTCGCAGGGTGAGCGCGAAATGGCTGCCGACAACAAGTCGCTCGGTCAGTTCGACCTCGTCGGCCTGCCACCGGCACCACGCGGCGTTCCGCAGATCGAAGTCACCTTCGATATCGACGCCAACGGTATCGTGCAGGTTTCCGCCAAGGACAAGGGCACCGGCAAGGAACAGCAGATCCGCATTCAGGCATCTGGTGGTCTGTCCGACGCCGACATCGAAAAGATGGTCAAGGACGCCGAAGCAAACGCCGAAGCCGACAAGAAGCGTCGTGCTGGCGTTGAAGCCAAGAATCAGGCCGAAAGCCTGATCCACTCCACCGAGAAGTCGGTGAAGGAATATGGCGACAAGGTTTCCGAAACCGACCGCAAGGCGATTGAAGACGCCATTGCTGCCCTCAAGACGTCTGTTGAAGCAGCCGAGCCGGATGCCGATGACATTCAGGCCAAGACCCAGACCCTCATGGAAGTGTCCATGAAGCTCGGTCAGGCCATCTATGAGGCCCAGCAGGCTGAAGGTGGCGAAGGCGCAGAAGGCGGCAAGGACGACGGTGTCGTCGATGCCGACTATGAGGAAATCAAGGACGACAAGAAGTCTGCTTAATCGCAGCTCTTGAAATCCAGATTGATGCTTGACTAAAATCCGGCTGCCCCGAATCTCTGATGATTTAAGTTGTTTCAACCTGAAATCATCTTTGTCTGGCAGCCGGAAATCCATTTCCGGGGCTTGTTAATTGATGGCGAAAGCAGACTTTTACGAAACACTTGGCGTTGGCAAAACCGCTGACGAAAAAGAGCTGAAAAGCGCCTTCCGCAAACTCGCGATGAAGTACCATCCGGACAAGAATCCTGATGACGCCGAGTCCGAGAAGAAGTTCAAGGAAATCAACGAGGCCTATGAAACGCTGAAGGACCCGCAGAAGCGGGCGGCCTACGACCGTTTCGGCCATGCTGCCTTCGAACAGGGCGGAATGGGCGGCGCAGGCGGTGGCTTCGGCGGCGGCGGATTTGCCGGTGGCGGCTTCTCCGATATTTTCGAAGACATATTCGGCGAGATGATGGGTGGCGGACGTGCGCGTCGCTCTTCCGGCGGTCGCGAACGCGGTGCCGATCTGCGCTATAATATGGAAATCTCGCTGGAAGAAGCTTTTGCCGGCAAGACGGCGCAGATCAGGGTGCCAACATCCATAACCTGCGATGTCTGTTCCGGTTCCGGCGCAAAGCCGGGCACCAGCCCGAAAACCTGCGGCACCTGCCAGGGTTCTGGGCGCGTGCGTGCAGCGCAGGGTTTCTTCTCGGTCGAACGTACCTGCCCGACCTGTCACGGTCGCGGCCAGACGATCACCGATCCCTGCACCAAATGCCACGGCCAGGGCCGTGTAACGGAGGAGCGTTCGCTCTCCGTCAACATTCCGGCCGGTATCGAAGACGGCACCCGCATTCGCCTTCAGGGTGAGGGTGAAGCGGGTATGCGCGGCGGCCCTTCGGGTGATCTCTACATCTTCCTATCGGTGCGCCCGCACGAGTTCCTCCAGCGCGATGGCGCCGATCTATACTGCGCGGTGCCGATCTCCATGACGACGGCAGCGCTTGGTGGCACCTTCGATGTAACGACGCTGGACGGAACGAAGTCGCGTGTGACAGTGCCGGAAGGTACGCAGGCGGGCAAACAGTTCCGCCTCAAGGGTAAGGGCATGCCGGTTCTGCGTTCTGCACAACAGGGCGATCTCTACATCCAGATCCAGATCGAAACACCGCAGAAGCTGACCAAGCGCCAGCGCGAACTGCTGCAGGAATTCGAGCAGATTTCCTCCAAGGAAAACAATCCGGAATCCACCGGCTTCTTTGCCCGGATGAAGGAATTCTTCGACGGCTGATCCCGTCGGATCATCGCATTTCAAAAACGCCGCCGTCTCTCAAAGACAGGCGGCGTTTTTGTCAGAGCATTTCCAGAAAAGCACGAAGCGGTTTTGCATCCGGACGATGCGTTATTTCCGTGCCTCAAAGAAACGCGGAAACCCTCTCGATCAGCCCGCAAAGCCTCCCTCACGAAGGAAGGCTTCTTCTTCCGGCGTGGTCGGGCGCAGAAGAATGTCGTTGCGATGCGGGAAGCGACCGAACCGCTTTACGATATCCCGATGTTCTATCGCAAAGGGCAGGCAACGCTCACCAAGCGGCTCGCACAATTTGCAGCAAAGCTCCTGATCCTCGATCTTCTCTGAATGCATGTGCGGCAGGTAGAAGAAGATGCGCAGCTCTTCATCGATCTGTTGATCGAGACCCTTTGCCATTGCCTGCTCCGCATAATGCAGTGCCAGCGGGTCCGTCGCATACATATGCGCCGTGCCGCGAAAGCAGTTGCGGGGGAACTGATCGAGAAGAAGCAGGAGTGCGAGGCTGCTTTCCGCACTGTCCAGCCAGCTATCCAGCTCCCGGCGCGCTGCCATGAAATGCAGTTCGAAGAAGCGTTCGTGGAAGCTCGCATCGAAATGAGCGTCCTTGTTGAACCACTTGTCGGGGCCAGCATCGTTCCAGAAGGCCAGAACGTCGGCGGCGGAAACGGGGAGGGAATCGGACGTCATTGCATACTCCTCAATAATGCGGTGGCTTGGTGATTGCGGGCGCGTCCAGCGATTGCTCCTCAAGGCTTAGGAAACGTTCGGTCAGACGGTCGAGCTTGGCGCGTGTCTGTTCCACCACTCTCCATTGTTCGGCCAGCTGGTCCGACAGTTCCTCGATCGTCTTCGCCTGATGCGCCACCGTTTCTTCCAAAGCGATGATCCGCGCTTCGCTGTCCTCTGCCATGGATATCTCCTTTATTATTGAGCCCTGCTTTCGCAGCTTTATACCCAACAAACAAGACAAAGGCCGGACACGATGTGCCCGGCCTTCGTAGCTCGAATATTTCGGCAGCCTCAGCCCTCGTCCTGGAAAACCTCCTCGCGCTTCTTCTTCACGCTTGGCAGGAAGACGACGACGAGAACCAGAAGAGCGATAACCAGCAGCGTCGCGCTGATCGGGCGAGTGACGAAGGTGCTTGGATCACCACGAGACAGGATCATAGCGCGGCGCAGGTTTTCTTCCAGCAGCGGTCCCAGCACGAAGCCAAGTAGCAATGGTGCAGGCTCGCAGCGCAGTTTCACCAGCACGTAACCGATGAAACCGAAGAAGGCGACGGCGTAGAGATCGAAGACGTTGGAATTAACGCTGTAAACCCCGATAGCGCAGAAGGCCATGATGATCGGGAACAGCACGTAGTAGGGGATCGTCAGAAGCTTCACCCAGAGCCCGATCAGTGGCAGGTTCAGAACCACCAGCATAAGGTTGCCAATCCACATGGAGGCGATGATGCCCCAGAAGAGGGCTGGCTGTTCTGTTGCAACATTCGGACCGGGCACGATGCCCTGAATGATCATCGCACCGATCATCAGCGCCATGACCGGATTGGCGGGAATGCCGAGCGTCAGCAGCGGAATGAACGAGGTCTGCGCACCGGCATTGTTGGCCGATTCCGGGCCTGCCACACCGGCAATCGCGCCGTGGCCGAATTCTTCCGGGTTCTTCGAAACACGCTTTTCAACCGTATAGGAAGCGAAGGCCGCAAGAATGGCGCCGCCACCCGGCAGAATGCCAAGCGCCGAACCAATGGCCGTGCCACGAAGGACAGGGCCAAACATCTTTTTGAAGTCTTCCTTGCTGGGCAGAAGGCCTGCCACCTTGGCCATCAGTACGGAACGGCTCTTCTCATCCTCGAGATTGCGGAGGATTTCTGCAATACCGAAGACGCCGACCGCAACCGCAACGAAGTTCAGACCATCAGCATATTCACGGATGCCAAGCGTAAAGCGCGGTGTGCCGCTGTAGATATCCGTACCCACCAGACCGAGCAGCAAGCCGAGCACCACCATGGCCAGCGCCTTGACGATGGAACCATGGGCCAGCGCGATGGAAGACACGAGGCCGACCACCATCAGCGAGAAATATTCGGCAGCACCGAATTCCAGCGCGATAGCCGTCAGTGGCGGCGCGAAGATCGCAACGAGGAAGGTCGAAACGGTACCGGCAAAGAAGGAGCCGATGGCTGCAATCGCCAGCGCCACGCCCGCCTTACCCTTGCGCGCCATCTGATAGCCATCGATGGCGGTGACGGCGGATGAGGATTCGCCCGGCATGTTGATCAGGATCGCCGTGGTCGAGCCGCCATATTGCGCGCCGTAATAGATGCCTGCCAGCATGATGAGCGAGGAGACCGGCTCCAGCTGGAAGGTAATCGGCAGCAACATGGCAATCGTTGCCGTCGCGCCGATGCCGGGCAACACGCCGATCAGCGTTCCGAGCAGAACACCGATCAGGCAGAAGAACAGGTTGTGAATGGACGAAGCGGTGTAGAAGCCGAGCGCCAGATTATCGAAGAGTTCCATGACGCCACCTTTAGAAATTGAGCCAGGGGCCGAAGCGCTGGAAAGGCAGGCCAAGACCGTAATTGAAAACGGCAACGGAGAAGACCGTGATGGCGGCGGACAGAATGACGGCCATGAGCGGTTTCATCTTATGCGATGCAAAGGAGGCGATCAGCGCGCTGAAGAACAGCGCAGGCACGAAGCCGAGACCACGCACCGTGAAGCCGAAGAAGATCGGTGCAGGCAGAATGAGAAAAATACCGCGCCAGGCGATCGCACCGAGAGCCTCATTCGTAACCTTGCCCGCACGCAACAGGATGACCCCACCGAGCGCAATTAAAATGAAGGACAGAACGAGGGGAAAATATCCCGGCCCCATGCGGAAGGCTGTACCCAGTTCCAGCCCATAGGATTGCAGGGCAAAGAAGATGCCCGCGCAGATAAATATGGCACCACAGATTGCCTCTGTGGCATCGATAGATTGTGATTTCATGGTCGTCCCCGCCTGTGCATCGGCATGAAAATCAGGCTCGATGTCTGTAGAGTTCGAAAGATCGATAGGGTTTCATCGCGCTATGCGGAACAGCCCGCAAACAGCGAACCGGCGGCACCTGTCGATGCCGCCGTTGCTGGCGAATGATCAGTCGGCGTACTGGCCAGCGGATTCGATGACCGGCTTCCACCGCGCAATTTCGCTTTCCAGCTTCGCCTTCAGAGCGGCTGGCGTGCCATCTGCTTCAGGCGAAGGAACGGTGCCGAGTTCGGCGAAACGTGCGGACACGTTCTGATCCTTCAGTGCGACCTGAAGCGACTTCGACAGGCGCTCATTAATCTCCGCAGGCGTGCCCTTCGGCGTGTAGACGCCGTGCCAGATGCCGACTTCGAAGTTCGCAAGGCCAGCTTCTTCCGCGGTCGGCACGTTCGGAAGAACGTCGAGACGCTTTGGAGAGGTAACGGCATAGGCTTTTACGGTGCCGCCCTGAATCTGCTTGGTCGTGTTGGTCGTCTGATCGCACATGATATCGACCTGTCCACCGAGAAGATCGGTCATGGCAGGGCCGGTGCCCTTGTACGGCACCGTGACGAGTGGCGTCTGGATGGCGCTCATGAACAGCATGCCGCAGAGATGCGAGGCAGCGCCGATACCGGCATTGGCAACGGTTACCGTGTCCTTGTTGGCCTTGGCATAGTCGATCAGGCCCTTGAGATCATTGGTCTCGAGGTTCTTGCGCGACAGGATCGTCATTGGAACTTCGGTGACCAGACCGACATATTCGAAGGCGTTTGTCGTGTCGTAGGCGAGCTTGCGATAGAGCGTCGCGCTGGTCGCCATGCCGATGTGGTGAAGAAGGATCGTGTAGCCGTCCGGATCAGCCGCCGCCACGCGACCGGCACCCAGCGTGCCACCGGCACCGCCGACATTTTCAACGATGATCTGCTGACCGAGATCCTTGCCCATGGATTCCGCCACAAGGCGCGCCACCGTATCCGTCGGGCCGCCTGCGGCGAAAGGCACGACCATGGTGATGTTGCGGGTTGGGTAGGACTGCGCGGCAGCGGAGAGCGCAAACAGTGATACGGCAGCAGCAGCAACGGCACCCGTGACGGTTTTCAGAAGTTTCATCTTTTCCTCCCGATGAAATATGGCCTCTGCGGCGAAACGCACTCCTCTGCGCCCGCCGGGGTGTGACCATTTGCAATCGGCTCGATCCGCCGTGCAACGGATAGGAAAGGACGAGATCGGAAAAGATCATCCTTATGTGCCGGGATGGGTGGATTCCGAAACATCGTCGTCAAGACGTGGGTGGATTTCCACCCATCGCACTAAAGCTAGATGCGCAGGATCAGTTCTTCATGTCTTCTTCGACAAGAGCGTGTTTCGTCAGCGCGTATTTCTGCATCTTTTCGTAAAGCGTCTTACGCGATATTCCGAGCGTCTCATAGACGGCTTTGAGATTGCCTTTATGGGCAGAAATTGTTCTTGCGAGGATGCTCTTTTCGAACTCCGCGACCTTGGCCGAAAGGCCGTGAGCCGAGAGATCACCCGACTGTACGCCTTCGGCAAGCTGTCCATCCAGCCCGAGAACGAATCTGTCAGCAGCGTTTCTCAACTCGCGAACGTTACCTGGCCAGTCCTGCATAGCCAGCGATGAAATGATGTCGGAGGGAACTTCGGTGTCCTCTCTGCCGTACCGCGCCGCCGCTTCCCGCACGAGATGCAGAAACAACAGCGGGATATCGGCACGCCGCTGGGCAAGCGAGGGTACATGCACGGTTGCGACATTCAGGCGATAGAGCAGATCCTGACGGAAGCGTCCCGCGAGTGCCTCCTGCGCCAGATCGACCTTGCTGGTGGCGATGAAGCGGACGTCGAGCTCAACCGTTTCATTGGAGCCAAGCCTTGTGATGGTTCGCTCCTGCAGAACGCGCAACAGCTTGCCTTGCATCTCGAATGGCATGGAGCCGATTTCATCCAGCAGGATAGTCCCGCCGCGTGCATGTTCGAACTTGCCGTAACGAGGGCGAAGCGCGCCCGGAAAAGCTCCTGCCTCATGGCCGAAGAGTTCGCTTTCGATCAAATGCTGCGGCAGCGCCGCGCAATTGATGGCCACGAAGGGCCGGTCGGCGCGGGCGCTGACATCGTGAAGAGCGCGGGCGACGACTTCTTTACCGGCCCCCGTGTCGCCGATGATCAGCGTATCGGCATCTGCTGCACCGATGGCACGGATGCGGTAACGCAGGTCCACCATGACCTGCGTGCGGCCCGGAAGGCGCGTTTCCAGATCGTCGCGCTTGCCTGCCACTGCGCGCAGGCGTCGGTTTTCCAGCACCAGCGCACGCCGGTCCATGGCGCGTTTGATGATGCCTGCGAGATACTGGATGCTGAAGGGCTTCTCGATGAAGTCATAGGCGCCGTTGCGCATGGCGCTGACGGCCAGTTGCACATCGCCATGACCCGTAACCAGAATGACCGGAATTTCGGCGTCCAGTTCGCGCACCTTTTGCAGCAAGGTCATGCCGTCCATGCCCGGCATTCGAATATCGCTGACGATGACACCATCGAAACTGTAGCCGATCAACTCAAACACATGGTCGGCATTTTCAATGGTGACGACGTCGAGCCCCGCAAGCTCCAGCGCCTGCGCGGTGGAAAGCCGCAAGTCCTCTTCGTCATCGATCAGCAATATGCGGGACATGTTCATTCCGCCGCAACCTCCATCGGCGCCTGCGCCGCCAGTTCGATATCGAACCGCGCGCCGCCGCCGTCAAGATTGGTGACGCTAAGACGCCCACCGAAATCCTTCACGATGTTGTAGGAGATGGACAGGCCAAGCCCCAGCCCTTTGCCCACGCCCTTGGTGGAGAAGAAGGGGTCGAATATGCGCTCCATGATCGCGGGCGGTACACCCGGTCCCCGGTCGCGCACTGAAATCACGATCCGCTCGTCCTGTCGGCTGGCCGTAAGGTCGATCCGCCGGTCTTCGAGGCCTTCCACCGCATCGGCAGCGTTGGAGATGACGTTGACGAGAACCTGTTGAAGTCGCACCGGCCCGGCTTTTACGAAGAGCGGATCAGGCCCGAAATCGACATGCAGAACCGCATCCGCCGCCTTCAGCCGCGCGCTGACTATCTCCAGCGTATCGGCCACCACTGCATCCAGAGACACCGGTCCAATACGTTCATTGGGTTTGCGGGCGAAATTGCGCAGGTGCTTACTGATCGCCGCCATCCTGTCGATGAGCGCGGAAATGCGCGAGAGGTTGGAGCTTGCCTCCTCGACGCGCCCCCGCTCAATCAATAGGGCGGCGCTCTCGGCATAGGTCTTGGCAGCGGCAAGCGGCTGGTTGAATTCATGCGAAAGCGCTGCCGACATCTGGCCGAGTGCTGCGAGCTTGCCTGCCTGAATGAGATCCTTCTGCGTTTTGCGCAGCTGCTTTTCCGTCTGGCGGCGTTCCGCGATTTCGCGCTTAATGTCACGGTTCACCCGCGCCAAATCAGCTGTGCGCTCTTCCACGCGATGTTCCAGTTCTGCCTGCGCCTCCGCCTGATGGACAAGCCGATCCCGCAGTCGCCTGCGCCGCTGAAGCATGGCCGCAGTCACCGCGCCTGCCAGCCCGAGGCAGAGGATGGCGGCAATCATCATCGTCTTGACCTGCGTGCGCACGGAGCCTGTGTCCATCAGCACGTTTACCGTCCACCCGGCTTCGGGCATGGGCTGGGTCAGCAGAAGGTATTCGCGGTCCTGTTCGCCCTCCTTGATCGTCATCAGCCGGTGGCTGCCGAAGGCTCCTTCGGAGGCAGGAAGCTGGCTCAGCCTTGCATCGGCATAGCGGCGGGAGGCTTCGGTGCGGGCAATCCTGTCAGGCGTCAGGGGCAGGATGGCGGAGTAAAGCCATTCCGGCGTTCCCGTCATGAAGATGATGCCTTCGGGATCGGTGACGAAAATGCGGTTCTCACCATTGCCGAAGGAGGATTCGATGCCTTCGATATCCACCTTGAAGACGATGACGCCCTTGATCACGTCGTTGAAAAGGATCGGCGATGCGAAATAATAGCCGCGCTTGTGAGACGTTGTGCCGAGTGCGAAGAAGCGGGATTGCAGACCTTTTGCGGCATCCTGAAAATAAGGCCGATAGCTGAAATTCTGGCCGACGAAGCTTGCCGGTCCGTCATAATTGCTGGCCGCAATGGTCTCGCCATCCAGCGTCATGATGTAGATGTCGGAGGATTTCAGCAGGTCGTTGATGGATTTCAGGTAGATATTGGCCCGTTGGCGCAGCAGCTGATCATCCGGGTGCGCGACGAGTTCCTCGATATCGTCATGATCCGCCATCAGGGCAGGAAGCGGCTCATAGCGGTTGAGATGCCCACCGAGTGCTGAAACCGCAAGCCGCAACGTCGTGCCGCCCTGTGCGGCAGCCTCGTTGAAATAGCTTTCGGCAACAAGATCGCTTCCCTTGGTCAGCGCGATGCCGCCAATTCCAAGGCAAAGCAAAACGATGCCGATCCATCGGTATCTCAACGAAGTTGAACCCTCCACGTTAGCTGGTTTTCCGCTCCGCCGTCATCCCGGACTTGATCCGGAATCCAGTGCGATCAAGTCTTTGATCGCGAAAGAGTCTTTGCGCCGCAGACGCGCCGCTGCTGGATTCCGGCTTAAGGCCGGAATGACGGAGAGAAAAAATGCAGCTCTCCTCTCAGCAAGTCTAAGTGGAAGCGCCCAACTTTCCAAGCACCCTTAGCAAAACAAAAAAGCCGACCCAAAGGCCGGCTCATTCGTCATGCAGGACATGTTGAAGCGCTATATTATGCGCTTTCTTTCGGCGTCAGAACCTGACGGCCACGATACATACCGGTCTTCAGATCGATATGGTGCGGGCGGCGCAGTTCGCCGGAGTTCTTGTCTTCAACGTAGGTTGCTGCCTTCAAGGCGTCAGCCGAACGGCGCATACCGCGCTTGGACGGGCTCGTTTTTCTCTTAGGTACTGCCATTTGTGTTACTCCACTTAAGCGGCGAAACACGGGAACCGGCCAGAACCAAGGCCGAATGTCGCATGTCTCGATATCGGAAATTTGGCGCGCTTATACATGCCTTACGGGGCTTTGACCAGCCCTGACGCGCATTTTTTCGCGAGAGGCGAATCGCCGCGCCATTTTCATATCAATGCGCCTCATCCCAATTGTCTGCAGCGCGGGCATCCACCTGCAACGGCACCTTCATGTCGATGGCGGGCATGGCGGCGTTTTCCATGATGGAGACCACGACGGGCAGGGTCTTCTCGATCTCGCTTTCCTCGACTTCGAAGATAAGTTCGTCGTGTACCTGAAGCAGCATGCGGGCCGAAAGCTTTGCCTCATCAAGGGCAGGTTCCATGCGGATCATGGCGCGGCGAATGATGTCGGCGGCGGAGCCCTGGATCGGTGCGTTGATGGCGGCGCGTTCGTTGAAGGCGCGCACCGATGGATTGGACGACTTGATTTCAGGGTAATTCACCCGGCGACCGAAGATGGTTTCGACATAGCCGTTTTCGCGCGCGAAAGCCTTGGTGTTTTCCATATAATCGCGAATGCCGGGGAAGCGTTCGAAATACTTCTTGATGTAATCGCCCGCTTCCGAGCGGCCAATGCTCAGCTGGTTGGCAAGGCCGAAAGAGGAGATGCCGTAGATGATGCCGAAGTTGATGGCCTTGGCGCGGCGACGCACTTCGGACGGCATGCCTTCCACCGGCACGCCGAACATTTCGGATGCCGTCATGGCGTGAATATCGATGCCGTTTTCGAAAGCGTTCTTCAGCTGCGGAATGTCAGCGACATGCGCCAGCACGCGAAGCTCGATCTGGCTGTAATCGGCAGAAAGCAGCTTGTTGCCCGGCGTGGAGATGAAAGCCGTTCTGATTTTGCGACCTTCTGCCGTGCGCACCGGAATGTTCTGGAGGTTCGGCTCGGAGGAGGAGAGGCGTCCCGTTGTCGTGGATGCCAGCGAATAGGAGGTGTGGACGCGCTTGGTGTCGGCGTGGATATAGCCGGGGAGGGCATCCGTATAGGTGGATTTCAGCTTGGTCAGCTGACGCCAGTCCACGATTTTGCGCGGCAGCTCCATACCTTCGGCGGCAAGGTCTTCCAGCACAGAAGCGGAGGTGGACCATTGGCCGGTCTTGGTCTTCGAGCCACCCGGCAGGCCCATCTTGCCGAAGAGAATATCGCCAAGCTGCTTCGGTGAGCCGATGTTGAATTTCTCGCCGGCGAGCTCGTAAATTTCTTCTTCGAAGGCAGCGGCCTTCTGCGCCAGCTCGCCTGAAAGGCGCGAGAGGATTTGCCGGTCTACGGAAATGCCGCGCTCTTCCATATGCGCCAGAACCGGCACAAGCGGGCGTTCCAGCCGCTCGTAAACCGTGGTCAGGCGATCTGCCACGAGACGAGGTTTCAGCACCATCCAGAGGCGAAGCGTGACATCGGCATCTTCGGCGGCATAGGCAGTCGCCTTGTCGATATCCACGAAATCGAAGGTGACGCCGGATTTGCCGGAGCCCGCGACATCCTTGTAAGGGATCGGCGTGTGTCCGAGCCAGCGTTCCGAGAGCGCATCCATTCCATGCGCGCCTTTGCCCGCTTCCAGAACGTAAGACAGCAGCATCGTGTCGTCATAGCTCTGCATGACAATGCCGAGACGTTTCACCAGCAGGTAATCATATTTCAGGTTCTGAGCGACCTTCAGAACGGCGGGGTCTTCCAGAAGCGCCTTCAGCCGCTCGATCGCAAGATCGTAAGGAATCTGGTCGGGTGCCAGCTTGATGCCATCGCTGAACAGATCGCCACCGGAGCCGGTCTTGTGAGTGAGGGGTACATAGGCCGCGATAATATCGGAACCGCTCGCGTTCTTGCTGTTATCGGCAATCGCCAGCGAAAAACCCACCAGTTCGGCATTCATCGGGTCGAGCGATGTCGTTTCGGTATCGAAAGCGACGACGCCGGTTTCGCGCGCCATGGCGACCCAGCGATCCAGTTCTTCAATGGTGCGGATGGTCTGATAGGCTGTCGTGTCTATCTTTGCAGCGGAGAATGTCGCTTCGCGGGCAGATGCAAGCTCTTTCGGCGTGTCGCCTTCTGCCTTGGAAAGAACGGCACCGACATCCGAAACCGAATTCTCGCCAAGCGGAACCCCAGCCTCGTCTGCCGAGCCCGCTATTGCATCCAGATCGGGCCCGTGTGCTTCTGCGCCACGCTCGACAGGAACATGCGCGGGGTCGATGGCAGAGGCATCCGCTCCGGTCGCTTCGGCCACGCGGCGCGTCAGTGTGGTGAATTCCATGGCCTTCAGGAAGGCGATCAGCTTCGGGCCGTCCTGCGGCTCGAGCGTCAGTGCATCCAGAGCAAGCTCCAGCGGAACATCTGTGCGCAGCGCGACGAGCTGGCGGGAAAGACGCGCCAGTTCCGCATTGGCGATGATGTTTTCACGGCGCTTCTGCTGCTTGATTTCCCCAGCGCGTGAAAGCAGCGTATCGAGATCGCCATATTCTTCCAGCAATTGCGCCGCCGTCTTAGGCCCGATGCCGGGGATGCCCGGAATATTATCGGTCGAATCGCCTGTCATCGCCTGAAGGTCGATCATCTTTTCAGGCGGCACGCCCCATTTCTCGACGACATCGGGAACGCCGATCTGCTTGTCCTTCATCGCGTCGTACATATGCACATTCGGCGTGACGAGCTGCATCAAATCCTTGTCGGAGGAGATGATGGTCACATCCGCGCCGATTGCTTCCGCCTGGCGGGCGTAGGTGGCGATGATATCGTCAGCTTCGAAACCTTCCGTCTCGATGCAGGGCAGGTTGAAAGCGCGCGTGGCGTGGCGGATGAGGCCGAACTGCGGAACGAGATCTTCCGGCGGCGCGGAGCGGTTGGCCTTGTAGAGATCGTAAAGCTCGTTTCGGAAGGTTTTGGAGGAATAGTCGAAAATCACGGCAAAATGGGTTGGCGTCACCCCGACATCGGTATTGCGCGCATCCTTCAAAAGCTTCCACAGCATGTTGCAGAAACCGGACACGGCATTGACCGGCAAACCGTCTGATTTGCGGTTGAGCGGAGGGATGGCATGGAACGCCCGGAAGATGAAACCGGAGCCGTCCACGAGGAAGAGATGATCGCCTTTTTTCATGGGAAGCATGGATAGCGCGCAGGGCAGATAACGTCCACATAAACTTGATGGAAGAGCGGTGAGCGGAGGGCGGATTTCGCTCTCTACCAGTCACTCGGTTTTTCACCGTAACGTTACCGATTTGTAATCCGGTCTTCCCTTGAAAAGCCGCATTTGGGGCCTCATTTCTAGGAGGACGGCGACTGATCACGCCGTAGTCTGATTGCTGGCTCGTCCCCCGCCGCGTCAGACCGGGCAAAGGCCTTTCCCCCTCTCCGGGCCTTTGTCCCTCAATATGACCGCCATGACCGTCCCCTCCCGGTCATGGCGGTTTCTTTTTGTGGATGACGCATGTTTCGCGAAAGCATTCCCTTCTATATCGCATGGTATGTAATTGATCCGGACGATGCGCCCGATGCGATTTTCACGACATGATTCGGCGACCTATCTCGCGGCACAACTTGCCAAGACCTTTTCGAGAGCGCTGCACAAGCGCGCCGCCGCTCTCGGCTTTTCACCGGGCCAGTTCCCCGTTCTGCTGGAACTCTGGAATGAAGACGGCTTGACGCAACGCCAGCTTCTCGACAGGGTCGATATCGAGCAGGCCACCCTCGCCAATACCTTATCCCGCATGGAACGGGACGGCCTCATCGAGCGCAAGCCTCACCCGAATGATCGCCGCGCGCAGGTGATCAAGCTCACGGAAAAAGGCTTGAGCCTCGAGCAACAGGCAATCGCCGCATCGAGGGCAACGGATGATACGATCCTGCAAGGTCTGTTGAAGTTCGAGCGTCAGTTGCTGCTGGAATATATGGGCCGGGCAATCGACGCAGCAAAATCCGAAAAGTGAGTTTTCCGGCTCGAAACCGCGGTGGGTTTGCTCTATCTTCCGCCGATCTAACGCATCGGCGCGAAAACCGCACACGATTTTCGGATAGCGCGATGCGGAGGTTCAAACAGTTGGAGCGTTCCAGTGCGTCCATATGGCGCGCAACTCTCCAGTTATGACAGGATCGCGCAATGACAGATATTTCCCCCGTTCTTTCGGCGGTTGACGACAATCTTCCTTCCAGCCTCGAAAGATTGTTCGAACTCGTCCGCATCAAATCCATCTCGACGGACCCGGCCTATAAGGCCGAGTGCCGCAAGGCAGCCGAGTGGCTGGTGCGTGACCTGACCGGCATCGGCTTCGATGCCTCCATTCGCGATACCGCCGGTCATCCCATGGTGGTTGCGCATCATGATGGTGCAGCGGCTGATGCGCCGCATGTGCTGTTTTACGGCCATTATGATGTTCAGCCTGTCGATCCTATCGAGCTTTGGGAAAACGATCCCTTCGACGCGGGCCTGAAGGACATTGGCGAGGGACGACAGGTCATCACCGGTCGTGGCACCTCGGATGACAAGGGTCAGTTGATGACCTTCGTGGAAGCGTGCCGCGCCTATAAGCAGGTCAGTGGCTCGCTGCCCATCCGCGTCACCATCCTGTTCGAAGGCGAAGAGGAATCCGGTTCGCCGTCCCTCAAGCCATTCCTCGATGCCAATGCGGATGAGCTGAAGGCCGACTACGCGCTGGTCTGCGATACCAGCATGTGGGACAAGCAGACACCCGCCATTGCCGCCGCTCTTCGCGGGCTGGTGGGCGAAGAAATCGTCATCACCGCCGCTGATCGCGATCTGCATTCCGGCCTTTTCGGCGGCGCTGCCGCAAATCCGATCCATATTCTAACCGGCATTCTTGCCGGTCTGCATGATGAAACGGGCCGCGTCACTCTTCCCGGCTTCTACGACGGTGTCGAGGAAACGCCCGCCAATATCAAGGCATCTTGGGAAAATCTCGGTCGCTCGGCGGAATCCTTCCTCGGCGAAGTCGGGCTCTCCATTCCAGCCGGTGAGAAAGGCCGTTCCGTTCTCGAGCTGACCTGGGCTCGCCCAACCGCCGAAGTGAATGGCATCGTCGGCGGCTATACGGGCGATGGCTTCAAGACTGTCATTGCTGCCAAGGCTTCAGCGAAGGTTTCCTTCCGTCTGGTCGGCCAGCAGGACCCGGCAGCCATCCGCGAAAGTTTCCGCGCCTATGTGCGCTCGAAGATCCCGGCTGACTGCTCGGTTGAATTCCACGAGCATGGTGCGTCTCCCGCTATCCAACTGTCTTATGATTCTCCCGCGCTGACCAAAGCCAAGTCCGCCCTTTCCGATGAATGGGAAAAGCCTGCCGTCGTTATCGGCATGGGTGGCTCGATCCCGATCGTGGGCGACTTCCAGAAGTTGCTGGGCATGGATTCGCTCATGATCGGCTTCGGTCTGACGGATGACCGCATTCACTCGCCAAACGAAAAATACGAGCTTCAATCCTTCCACAAGGGCACGCGCTCCTGGGTACGGATTCTGGCTGCGCTGAGCGGAAAGTGAAATCGAGTGGTGCCGCCTGTCGGGCGGCACCTGCTCCAATTCGGAGCCTGAAAAACAAAAAGGCCGGGCAAGCCCGACCTTTCATTCCGTTTAAGCTTTCAGTGCCAGTACATCCGTGGTCAAAGCGCTAAAACGGTTTGTGTCTCAGCACGGCGCCAACTTTTCGCTGTCGCTCATGTCTTCCCTTTCATCATTGCGCACCTTGGTTAATTTTTCATTAACGGGAAGAGCAATGCGGCGGCTCATCTAAAGCCTCATCGGGAACTGCCGAAACACTGAGGAACCCTATATTGGTGTGCATCATGTCTTTTACAAGGCCGATCATCAATTAAACTGAAAAGACCTAAAAACGAAAAAGGCCGAGACGAAGTCCCGGCCTTTCGAATGATGACTGCTGGCCAGGCCAGCAGTTGCGTTATGCAGCTACGATGCTGTCAGCAGACATCTTGCCAGAACGACGGTCCTGAACGAGTTCGTAGGAGATCTTCTGACCGTCCTTGAGACCGCTCATGCCTGCACGCTCAACTGCAGAGATGTGAACGAATACGTCCTGTGCGCCGTCATCCGGCTGAATGAAGCCGTAGCCCTTGGTTGCGTTGAACCACTTTACAGTACCAGTCGCCATAACGATTTCCTTCCGTTGGCAAATTACGTTTGCGCTGAGAATCAGCGCGGTTTGGTCGAATTTGAAGGAAAGAAAGATCGTCGTGTGCGTCTTTTAAGGGACGCCGAAGCTCTGGTCGTCAAACAAATATCGATGGCAAGAGAAGTAGGGTGCAACGATCAAGAAGTCAAGTTTACGCGATCAAACGCAGACCGACAAATTTCGTAGGCGATAATTTCTATGAAAGTCAGATGATTGCGTCACATGACGGCAATAAAAAACCCGGCGCGGGAGGAGGTGCGCCGGGTTCTTAAAACTGACTGACAACTGGGAGGAGGAGTGTTGCCAGTCCAATCGGGCGACGCTGGGAGGAGGAGTGCGTCGCTTCGATGCCTGTAGGATACAATAGTTCCCGTCCGAAAACAGACCTATCATTGCAGCGCAGCATTGCAAATTACGCATAGCTAGGCCGTTGCCACTTGCTTCCAGAACATTCGACGCCTAAAGATTGCGCATGAGCCTCGTTTCCGTCCAAGAATTCTTCGCCAACCATGCTCCAGACATCAAGGTGCTGGAGACAGAGGAAAGCTCCGCCACCGTCGCATTGGCTGCTGAGGCCCATGGCGTCGATCCCGACCAGATTGCCAAGACAATCTGCCTCAAGGCGGGCGACACCATTATCCTTGTGGTCGCGACGGGTATGAAGCGGTTGGATAATCGCAAATTCAGGGACCGCTTTTCGGCAAAGCCGCGCATGTTGGGTGCCGAAGAAGTCGTAGAGGTTACGAGCCATCCCATCGGCGGCGTATGCCCCTTTGGCCTGCCGTCTCCCTTGCCTATCTATTGCGATGTATCGCTTAAGCAATATGCCGAAGTGGTTCCGGCTGCGGGCGCCATCAATGCGGCCGTGCACATCTCGCCGGAGCGTCTGGTGCAACTGACACATGCCGAATGGGTCGATGTTTGCCAGTGAATGCCAGTGATCGGTCGCGGCGCCGCAGGCACGCCCAAGTGACGCTCCAGTGTCGACAATGTGAAGCGCAAGCGCCCTTAACGCCACCTTAAATCGCCGCATTTAAGCTTCATCGGGATGAACCTGAAATCACGAAGCGTCCGCAGCGGCGTCATTATCATGGAGCAGTTTCCGACAGATGGCAGGTAGTGGAAAATCACGCCAGAGAGTTGAACCTTCTTTTGGGGATTTCCACGATTCCGGTGACGATCTGCGTCTGGATGCGAGCGACCGCGTGGCTGGGACCAATGGCGGCGGCAAAAAATCCGGACCATCCGACGCGCCGACGAAAAAACGCCGCAGCAAAACATCCGCGCCAAAGAGGCAATCCCGTGAAAGCAGCGGCGGGTTCACAGGCTTTATCCGCTCCTGCATCTACTGGTGCATCGTGCTGGGCATCTGGGGCGGCATCGCCGTTGCAGGCGTCGTCGTCTATTACGGCGCGCGCATGCCGAGCGCCAGCACATGGACGATCCCCGAAAGACCACCAAATCTGAAAATCGTCGCTGTTGATGGAACGGTGCTTGCCAACCGTGGAACGACCGGCGGGGAGGCGCTGTCTCTCGAAGATATGTCGCCCTATATTCCGCAGGCCGTCATCGCGATTGAAGACCGTCGTTTCTATTCGCATTTCGGGGTGGATCCGCTGGGTCTTGGCCGCGCCATCGTCACCAACCTCATGCATGGACGAACGGTGCAGGGCGGCTCCACGCTGACCCAGCAGCTGGCAAAGAACCTTTTCCTCTCGCCCGAGCAGACATTCGAAAGAAAAATACAGGAAGCGCTGCTCGCCATCTGGCTGGAGCAGAAATACACCAAGGACCAGATTCTCGCGATGTATCTGAACCGCGTTTATTTCGGTTCGAATGCTTATGGTGTCGAGGCCGCAGCGAGGCGTTATTTCAACAAGTCGGCGCGAGACGTCAATCTTGGCGAAGCGGCAATGCTGGCGGGCCTGTTGAAGGCACCGTCCCGCCTCTCTCCCGCGCGTGATCCACAGGCCGCGGAAGAGCGTGCGCAGGTGGTGCTGCAATCCATGCAGGATGTCGGCTTCATCTCTGAAAGCGAAATCAAGACCGCCATGTCCCAGCCGCCTACCAAAGCTAAACGCTTCTGGTCGGGTGCCGAGCATTATGCAGCGGACATGGTGCTAGACGAGGTTCGTGGCCTGATCGGCGATATCAAGCAGGATCTGACGGTCGATACGACAATCGATCTCAGCCTTGAAAAGGATGCGGAAAAATCCCTGGGCGATGTGCTGAAGGGTGAAGGCAAGAAGCTTGGCGCGTCGCAGGCCGCTCTCGTTTCCATCGATGGAAGCGGTGCCGTGCGCGCAGTTGTCGGCGGTGCGGATTATGCCGAAAGCCAGTTCAACCGCGCCACCAAGGCCAAGCGCCAGCCCGGATCTGCTTTCAAGCCCTTCGTCTATATCGCCGCGCTGGAATCCGGCCTGACGCCGAATTCGGTTCGCAACGACGCGCCGGTGAAGATCGGCAACTGGACGCCTGAAAATTACGACCAGAAATATCGCGGCGAGGTAACGCTCGCGACGGCTCTGGCCAATTCGCTCAACACCATTGCAGCGCAGCTGGTCATGGAAGTCGGCCCGAACCGGGTAACGCAGGTCGCCCATCGCATGGGGATCGAATCCGATCTTCAGGCCAATGCCTCCATTGCGCTCGGCACCTCGGAAGTCTCGCTGCTGGAGCTGACATCCGCTTATGCGCCGATGATGAATGGCGGCTTCAAGGCCACGCCGCACATCGTCAAGCGGATAACCGATAGCGATGGCAAGGTTCTGTACGAAAACAAATATGACGATCCGCCCCGCGTGCTGGATGAGGGCATTGCCGCAACGATGAATGGCATGCTGACCGGCGTCATCAATGAAGGTACCGGCAAGGCTGCACGCCTCAAGGGCTGGCAGGCGGCGGGCAAATCCGGGACCACGCAATCCTTCCGCGATGCTCTCTTCGTCGGTTACACCAGCCAGCTGACGACCGGGGTCTGGTTCGGCAATGATGATGGCACGTCGATGAAGAAGGTCACCGGCGGTGGCCTGCCTGCCAAGGCATGGAAGGAATTCATGACGGCAGCCCATAGCGGCCTGTCACCTTCGCCACTCTTCGGCCTTGGAACCTACGGCGCACCGGATATCGGCCAGCCCATGGCACAAACACCTGCCGCACCGCCTTCAACAATCGGCGACATCATATCGCATGCGCTTGGGGGCGGCTCGGCACCCACGCCACCTGAATATCCCGCAGCACCGGTGGGCCGCGAACAGACAGCAGGCACCGTACCTGCGCCGCCTTCCGAATACCCGAGCCAAGCCTATCCGCAACAGCAATATGGTGGCCCGGTTCCGCCTGCGGATGTCGGCGGCGGTTCACCGCAGCGTCAAAACGGGCCGAAACAGACGACGCTTTTCGACATTCTTATGGGTAATTGAGAGCCGACCCATCAGCGCCGCGCCTGCCGCTGCACAATTCTGCCAATCACGCAAAATCAACTGCCGGTGAAGCTTGCCTTCATCCGGCTCGTTGCCGCTTGGCGTAAAGATTGGATTCAGTCTTTTTTGATAATCTTCCGTTAGTCATACCTTTTGGTCACCGGGGTTGCGGATTTTTCGCCGCCGGTTTTGTTTTGCGTACGGGTTCTCATGCGTCGATCGACAGTGCCAGCTTTAGTTCTCGCCTGCCTATCCATTACGGGCTGTACGTCCAGTTCCGGGCCTGAGAGCCTGATGGCGGGCGTGCCTTCAAAGGAAGTGACGAATTCCGTCACGCCGTCTGCGCCTGTTCCACAGGCAAGCGTCGGTCAAGGTCAGGTCAAAGCTCCCTTGCGTGCAGAGCCGCATCAGGAAGTTCTCGCCTGGGGCGGCCCTATGCCGGGAGGTTCTCCGGCATTTGCCGCTGTCGATAAGCAGGTTGGGGGACAGAATATTCCAGTGCCGCAGCCGGTCGCGCCCGTTGCTCCGCAAGCCCGCATCGATCTCCCGCAGGATCGACCGGTGCAGGTTGCCATGGCGGGCAGCGCGGCCATCAGCGCTGGTTCGTCCGCACGTTCGAGAATTTTTCGCTCGGCTTTCTCCGATGCAAAGCCGATCAATTTCGGCAGAATTCAACCGCGGCATTTTGAAGTTCACGGTGTCGATGTTTCCCGCTGGCAGGCCAATATCGATTGGGAGCGCTTAAGATCGCGTGGCGCGAACTTCGCCTTCATCAAGGCGACAGATGGCGGCGACCATCTGGACCCCATGTTCAGGACCAACTGGGCACGAGCCAAGGCCGCTGGCGTTCGCCGTGGCGCCTATCATTTCTTCTACTGGTGCCGCCCTGCGAGCCATCAGGCAGACTGGTTCATCCGCAACGTGCCGAAAGACCCGGACGCCCTGCCTCCGGTTATCGATGTGGAATATAACGGCGAATCCAGCTGCCGATTCCGGCTTTCCCGCGCGCAGGTGCTGGAGAAGATGCAGGTCTTCATGGACAAGCTGGAACGCCATTACGGCCAGCGCCCGATCATCTATACCGCGCCGGATTTCTACAAGGATCACCTTGCCGGTGAGCTGCGTGATTATCCCTTCTGGCTGCGCGCCGTCGCGCAGCATCCATCCAAGGTTTATCCAGACCGTAAGTGGTTGTTCTGGCAATATTCCGGCTCGGGCCTCTCCCACGGCGTGGAAGGCAAGATCGATCTCAACGTCTTCAACGGCAGCGAAGAGGCCTGGCATCGTTGGGTCGGGCGTGGCGGTAATGGTTGAGGCTTAAGGCCGGAGGCTTACTTCGCAAACTTCTTGGCACCTGCCACGCAGGCAACGACGCCAAGCGTGACCGCCAGCATGGCAATGCTGACGGTCTCGCCAAGCAGGGTCGCTGCGAGCAGCAGCCCGAAGAATGGCTGCAATAGTTGCAACTGACCCACTGCCGCGATGCCGCCAAGCGCCAGACCTCGATACCAGAAGATAAAGCCGATCAGCATGCTGAAGAGCGAGACATAGAAAAGTCCGCCCCAGGCCTGTGTCGCGATTCCACTCCATGTAGAAGGCATGGTGAGGAAGGCCAGCGGAAGCATGATCGGCAGGGAAATGACCAGCGCCCAGGAAATTACCTGCCATCCGCCAAGCCTGCGCGAAAGTGCGGCACCTTCCGCATAACCCAGCCCGCAAGCAGCGATTGCCGCCAGCATCAACAAATCACCTTCGAGATTACCCTGACCGTTGAGGCTGATCGCAAAACCGGCGACCAGCGCGCTGCCGATGCAGGAGAAAAGCCAGAACGCCGCCCGAGGCCGCTCACCGCCGCGAAGGACCGCGAAGATGGCTGTCGCCAGCGGCAGCAACCCGATGAAGACGGTGGAGTGAGCGGACGTGATATGCTTCAACGCCAGCGCAGTCAGCAGCGGAAAGCCGACGACGACTCCCAGTGACACGATGACGAGCGAAAACAGGTCACGCCCCGCCGGTCTTTTCTGACGAAAGATAAGCAGCAGCGAAAAACCCAGTAGTCCCGCAATGCTGGCGCGGGCCAGTGTCAGGAAAACCGGATCGAAGCCCGTCACCGCCAGTCGGGTCGCGGGAAGCGATCCGCTGAAAATCAAAACGCCGATAAAGCCGCTCAGCCAGCCGCTCGATAATCTGTTCATGCCATGCACTCCATTTCAAAATTTTTATGGCTTGAAAAGGCTGGCGCTACCAGAAACAGTGGCATACAGTTTTGCAAAACTGTTATGGTTTCTTGAGCAGAACAGATGGATGTCACTCGAAGCAGTACCGAAAGCTTGTCTCCCCGAATAGATGCCGTCATGACGGAAATTCGGCGGCGTATCTCTTCCCGCACATTGACGCCGGGGGCGAAGCTTCCCTCGGTTCGGGCGCTTGCAAAGATTTTAGCCGTCTCGACCTCGACCGTGGTCGAAGCCTATGAGCGGCTGGTTGCAGAGGGCGCGATACGATCGCGCCCGGGCTCCGGCTTCTATGTGGCCAGCGCTCTCGCACCCCTGTCGCTGGCGGACATCGGTCCAAGGCTCGACAGGGCGGTCGACCCCTTCTGGGTTTCGCGTTTAGCGCTCGATCCGAGAGAGGATATCGCCAAGCCCGGTTGCGGCTGGCTTCCGCCATCATGGATGCCGGAGGAGGCGCTCAGAAAGGCGCTGCGCAATTTATCGCGTATGCAAACCAACATCCTGACGGATTACGGCACGCCGCTCGGCCTGCTGCCGCTCAGGCAATTGCTTGCCAGAAGGATGGCGGAGAATGGGCTTGCGGTCGGAGCCGATCAGCTTTTGCTGGTCGATTCCGGAACGCAGGCTATCGACCTTATCTGCCGTTTTCTTCTGGAGCCGGGCCAGACGGTGCTGGTGGATGATCCCTGCTATTTCAATTTCCACGCATTGCTGCGGGCGCACCGCGTCAAGGTCGTCGGCGTTCAGTACACGGCGGATGGGCCCGATGTCGCGCTCTTCGAAAGGGCTCTGGAAGAGCATGGGGCCCGGCTCTACATCACGAATTCGGCCATTCATAACCCGACGGGCGCCGTCCTCTCACCCGTCAACGCTCACCGCATATTGATGCTGGCGGAGCGCGCCGGGCTGACGATTATCGAAGACGATATTTTCGCGGATTTCGAAATCACCAAAGCGCCGCGACTGGCCGCTTTCGATGGCCTGAACCGTGTCGTCCAGATCGGAAGTTTCTCGAAAACGCTCTCCGCCTCTGCCAGATGCGGCTACATCGCCGCCCGCAAGGAGTGGATGGAGCCGCTGGTCGATATGAAGATTGCCGCCAATTTCGCGGCAAGCCAGCTCTCCGAGGCTCTGGTGCTGGAAGTTCTGAAGGATGGCAGCTACCGGAGGCACATGGAAGCACTTAAAGTTCGGCTCTCAAAGGCGCGGGCCGAATTGATCCCGATACTGAAGACGCTTGATATCCAGCCATGGATCGAGCCGCGATCCGGCATCTTTCTCTGGTGCAGGCTGCCGCATGTCGTCGATGCCGCCACTGTTGCGCGTCACGCGCTTAATGAAAACATGGTGCTTGCACCGGGCAATGTCTTTAGCCAGTCGGAAGCTGCATCCGGCTTCATGCGCTTCAACGTGTCCCAGTGCGATCATTCCAAATTCGTTGAGATTCTCCGGCAAGCAATCGCCGCCTCCCGCAAGTAGCGAAACGGCGATTTATCATATTCGGAACAATTCACGCAGATGTGCATTTTCTCCGCATAGGAAGAGGAGAAAATGACATGACTTTTGATCCAAACCTGCCCCGCGACCCGAATCTTCGTCCGGATCGCCCTGAACTGCGTACTACCCCCGAAGCCTCCCGCAAATCCGCCGGTTGGGCTCCATGGGCCGCAATCATCGTCGTGCTGCTGGTAGGTGGTTTCATCTGGATGCAGATGAGCAGCCCATCCACCACCGACCCGACGACAACATCGTCCACGACGCCGCCAGCCGCAAGCGATCAGGCTCCAGCACCGGCACCGATGACGCCAACCGCCCCGGCTACGCCACCAGCAAATAACGCTGCCCCGGCTTCGCCTAACGGTACGTCCACACAGCCGTAATCGGTTCGTTGTTATTGTTATGGAAACCGCTTGCCTCGGGGCAGGCGGTTTTTCTTTTGATCAGAATCCCTGGAAGAGGAAATCAGTTGCTGCGATGATGGCGTCGTTGTGGACCGCAAAGTTCGAAACGGTAGCTTGTATGTCTCTGGAAGAGATTGCACCAAGCATATGGGTGACCATGACATATCGTATGCCATCGAGATCAAATACGGGATTGAGGCGTGCGACGGGTCTGGGAAACTCTTCGAGACGTAAAAGTGGCGCTACGACGCGTGTTTCTAATCCATCGATAATGGACGATTGAAGGTCCACGACAAGCGCGCCCGACTTCAGGCGATGCACATCAAATCGCGTCATCAGAAGGTGCGATATTGGGCAAGTGGCAAACCATGCTTTTCGACATATTCGTTCGATTGCCGAATAGCCTCAGCATTCTCAAGTCGCCATAAGCGCTCACGCTCCGCCTTGATGGCGTGGCTGATGCCTTCTTCGGCTGCACGGGAAATATTGATTTTCAACTCTTTGGCCTGCTCGACAAGAGCACCATCGAGAGAAAGATTAGCGGCTTTTCTGGCTGTCGATGGCATGGCAATCTCCAAAAGCAATGCGCATATCCTATACGCATTGCGCCCGGAGGAAAAGCTTACTCATCTTTCATCTTGAGCGCTGCGATGAACGCTTCCTGAGGAATGTCCACCTTGCCGAACTGGCGCATGCGCTTCTTGCCTTCCTTCTGCTTGTCCAGAAGTTTGCGCTTGCGGCTGGCGTCGCCGCCATAGCACTTGGCGGTCACATCCTTGCGCATGGCAGAGATCGTTTCACGGGCAATCACGTTCGAGCCGATTGCAGCCTGGATCGGAATCTTGAACATGTGGCGCGGAATGAGGTCTTTCAGCTTTTCGCACATGTCGCGGCCGCGCTTTTCGGCAGCCATCCGATGTACGAGCATGGAGAGAGCATCCACTGGCTCGCCGTTGACCATGATCGACATCTTCACGAGATTGCCTTCGCGATAACCATCCAGATGGTAATCGAAGGAGGCATAGCCTTTCGAGATAGACTTCAGACGGTCGTAGAAATCGAACACGACTTCGTTGAGCGGCAGCTCATAGGTGATCATGGCGCGCTTGCCGACATAGGTCAGTTCTGTCTGGACGCCGCGACGATCCTGGCAAAGCTTCAAAATACCGCCGAGATAATCATCCGGCGTCAGGATGGTTGCCTTGATCCATGGTTCGCGGATTTCCGCAATCTTCACGACATCCGGCATGTCAGCCGGATTGTGAAGCTCACGCTCGGAGCCATCCGTCATTGTCAGCTGATAAACCACCGAAGGCGCGGTCGCGATGAGATCCAGATCGAACTCGCGCTCAAGACGCTCCTGAATGATTTCCAGGTGCAACAGGCCCAGGAAGCCGCAGCGGAAACCAAAGCCGAGAGCCGCAGACGATTCCATTTCGAAGGAGAAGGACGCATCGTTGAGGCGAAGCTTGCCCATGGCCGCGCGCAAATCTTCGAAATCTGCCGCATCGACGGGGAAGAGACCGCAGAACACCACCGGCTGCGCAGGCTTGAAGCCCGGCAGCGCATTGGCGGTCGGGCGCTTGTCTTCGGTTATGGTATCACCCACGCGGGTATCGGCCACTTCCTTGATCGAACCGGTGATGAATCCGATTTCGCCCGGACCGAGGCTATCGACAGCCACCATTTTTGGCGTCAAGACGCCGACGCGTTCCACCTGATATTTGGCGTCCGTGCCCATCATGCGGATGGTCTGGCCCTTGCTCAGTACGCCATCGAGAACGCGCACAAGAACCATGACGCCGAGATAGGTGTCGTACCAGCTATCCACCAGCAGCGCCTTAAGCGGACCCTTTTCGCCAAGCTCGCTCTTGGGTGCTGGCAGCTGCTGCACGATTGCTTCCAGCACATCGGGAATGCCAAGACCGGTCTTGGCCGAAATCAGCACCGCCTGCGATGCATCGATGCCGATGACTTCCTCGATCTGTTCCTTGATACGGTCCGGTTCAGCAGCCGGCAGGTCGATCTTGTTGAGAACGGTGACCAGTTCGTGATTGTTGTCGATGGCCTGATAGACGTTGGCAAGCGTCTGCGCTTCCACGCCCTGAGAGGCATCGACCACCAACAGCGAGCCCTCGCAGGCCGACAGCGAACGCGAGACTTCATAGGCAAAATCGACGTGGCCGGGTGTGTCGATGAGGTTCAGGACGTAGGTCTCGCCGTCATTCGCCTTGTAATGCAGGCGCACTGTCTGTGCCTTGATGGTGATCCCGCGCTCACGCTCGATATCCATCGAGTCGAGAACCTGTTCCGACATATCGCGCTCGGCAAGCCCGCCCGTCGACTGGATCAACCGGTCGGCAAGGGTCGATTTGCCATGGTCGATATGGGCGACGATGGAGAAGTTGCGGATATGGTCGAGTGGCGTGCGGGTCGAATTGGTGCTCATGCCCCGCGCTATAGAGGGTTT
Source organism: Agrobacterium larrymoorei (assembly GCF_005145045.1). NCBI lineage: Bacteria > Pseudomonadati > Pseudomonadota > Alphaproteobacteria > Hyphomicrobiales > Rhizobiaceae > Agrobacterium > Agrobacterium larrymoorei. The sequence continues at coordinate 98,515 of NZ_CP039691.1, read as the reverse complement.
CGCGCTCAAATGGAAGCTGTTCTATCGCTGCAAAAAGCGCTATCGCGGGCTTTTCGGGCGCTGAATTGTTCAAGGTAGCCACCGCGCGTTGCCGCGTTGAAGATCGAGCCTCGATAGAGCTCAAACGTTGTTCAGCTTCCCACGCATCGCATGCCCCGTATACACGCCGAGGATCCGCACCTTCTCCGAGAAGAACTTCAGCTCTTCCAGCGCGTGGCGCACCGATTCGTCTTCAGGGTGGCCTTCGATATCTGCGTAGAATTGCGTTGCAACGAACTTGCCGCCGATCTGATAGCTTTCGAGCTTCGTCATGTTGATGCCGTTGGTGGCGAAGCCGCCCATGGCTTTGTAGAGGGCTGCGGGAATGTTGCGGACGTTGAAGACGAAGGTGGTGACGATCACCTCTTCCGGCGTCGTGCGCTTCGCCCATTGCTCGTCTCGCGACAGGACGACGAAGCGCGTGACGTTGTTGTCTGAATCCTCAACATTTTCGGCAATTATATCAAGCCCGTAAAGTGAGGACGCGAGGCGTGGCGCGAGCGCTGCCATGCTGCGGTCGCCCTTTTCCGATACGAGCTTTGCGGCACCGGCGGTGTCACCTGCCACCACCGGCTTCCAGCCGTTGGAGCGGATGATCTTGCGGCATTGACCCAGCGCATGGATGTGGCTGTGGACGGTCTTGATCTCGTCCTTTTCAACGCCCGGAAGCACCATCAGCTGAAAGCGGATCGGCATGAAATATTCGCCGATGATGTGCAGGCGGGATTCGGGCAGAAGATGATGAATATCCGCCACGCGTCCCGCCAGCGTGTTTTCGATGGGGATCATGGCCAGATCGGCATCACCATTTTCAAGCGCGTTGAACGCATCCTCGAATGTCGGGCATGGCAGCGGGTCCATGGTGGGAAACACATCCCGGCAGGCCATGTCGGAATTGGCGCCATATTCGCCCTGAAAGGCAATGCGATTGCTGCTGGTCATGATGATGATGCCGTCAGTTCTGTTTGCTGCTGAGAATTTTGCGGGCGGTTTCCAGCTGTGGCTGGGTATCGACGCCAAGAGGAACGGAATTCACGATTTCCGCATCGATCCGCATTCCCGCCTCCACAGCGCGCAGCTGCTCGAGGCTCTCGCGCTTCTCAAGCACCGAAGGCTTCAGCGACACGAATTTTTCGAGTGCGGCACGTCGATAGGTGTACAGGCCGATGTGATGATAAAGCGGGCCGTTGCCATAGGGTGCGGTGGCGCGTGTGAAATAAAGCGCGCGCAGACGCGTGTCGGAAAGCGGGCTGCCGACAATTTTCACGATGCTCGGATCGGTCTTTTCTTCCTCATCGGTGATCGGCACGGTCAGCGTGGCGATATCGACGGAGGGATCTTCCATCGGGCGAAGCGACGCGCGGATCGTCTCCGGCTCGATGGTCGGAAGATCGCCCTGCACGTTGATGATGAATTCGGCGCTACCGTTCGGATCGGCTTTCTGAAGCGCTTCATAGATGCGATCGGAGCCTGACTGGTGATCCTGCCGGGTCATGGTGACATCGAAACCGGCATTCTTCACGGCCTCGAAAACCTGTTCGTTATCGACGGCAACGACAATGCGTTCCGCTCCTGCTTCGCGGGCGCGCAGAGCAACCTGAACGATCATCGGCTTGCCGCAAATGTCGGCCAGCGGCTTGCCTGGAAGGCGGGTTGAAGCCATTCGTGCAGGAATAAGCACGATCGCCTTTTCGAAAAACCGATTATTCATTCGACACCCTTCAAATTCCGCCGGAAAAGTGGCAATACGTCACGGGGCGGAGAGCATATTCAAGTTGCGCAGGCTGTGCAAAAGCCATAGCTTTCAAGCAATTTCAAGATGCCCGTTTCGAGCAAACGGTTGTGAGGGAGCGCAAATCAATGAATTCACGGGTAAACATGGCGGTCGGCGCCCTTCTGGGCACGGTGTTCGTCCTTATGTCGGTGTCTATAGCGTCGGAGGGTATTTTTCACGCCCCGGCCCCCGAAAAGGAAGGCTACGCCATTGTTGCGGAAATTAGCGGTAGCGAAAGTGCTGGTGGAGCAGCCGAAGCGCCCGCGACGCCGATTGCCAAGCTTCTCGCCAGCGCCGATGCGGCAAAGGGCGAGACCACATTCAAGAAGTGTACGAGCTGTCACTCCGGGGAAAAGGGCGGCCCCAATAAAGTCGGCCCTGACCTTTACGACGTCGTCAACCGCCCGATCGCGAGCCACGAAGGCTTCAGCTACTCTGCAGGCATGAAGGATTTCTCCAAGGGCAGCACCGAGAAGTGGGACTACGATCACCTCAACTACTTCATCGAAGCGCCCAAGAAGCATGTTCCCGGCACTGCGATGGGCTTTGCGGGCCTGAAGAAGGAAACCGAACGAGCAGACCTGATCGCTTACCTGCGCACGCTTTCGGACAATCCGGCACCGCTGCCGGACCCGAATGCAGCACCGACCATGCCTGCCGCGACGAATTGATCCTTATCAGTTCATCAAAAAAGCCCGGGTGACCGGGCTTTTCTTTTGTCATGCAGCGGCTTTTTTGGGTGTTTCAACCGCGTCCGCATTGGTGGCATGTTCTCGGTCATGCTTTCTGGAAAAGAGCTTGCCCAGACGCGTTCCCATCCGGTCCATCTCCACGAAGATGACAGGGGTGATGAACAGCGTCAGGATCTGCGAAACCACCAGGCCGCCCACAACCGCGATGCCAAGCGGCTGGCGAAGTTCCGAACTGGCACCCGAACCGAGCGCAATGGGCAATGCACCCAGAAGCGCGCAGAAGGTCGTCATCATGATGGGCCTGAACCGTCGCACGCAGGCTTCGTGGATGGCGGTGATGGGCGATTCGCCCTTGCTGCGAATATTGTCCACTGCCACGTCGATCATCATGATCGCGTTCTTCTTCACGATACCGATCAGCATAAGCAGGCCGATAAGCGCGATGATGGAGAAGTCCATGCCCATCAGCTCAAGTGCTAGAAGCGCACCGAAGGCGGCAGCGGGTAGACCTGAGAGAATGGTGAGCGGGTGGATGAAGCTTTCATACAGCACGCCCAGCACCACATAGATCGTCAGCACCGCAGCCAGAATCAGCAATCCGGTGTTGCCCTGCGATTGCTGGAAGATCGCAGCCGTGCCGCCATAGGTGGTGAAGACATCCGCAGGCAGGCCGATTTCGGACTTGATCGTATCGATCCGCTCCATGGCCTGACTGAGCGACACACCGTCCGGCAAGTTGAAGGAGATGGTGGTGGAGACCAGCTGGCCGGTCTGGTTGATCGTGACCGGAGCCTGCAGGCGTTCGACGGAAGCGAAGTTCGACAGTGGCACCAGCGTATTGGTCTTGGTCGACAGGATGTTGATGTCGCGCAGGAAGTCGTCCGTCCAGGGCTTGGCCCGGTCGAATTCCACCACCACGTTATAGCTGTTGCCGGTGGACTGGATTTGCGCGGCATCATAGCCGCCGAAAGACATTTCCAGCGTCTTGCGCAGCTGATCGTTGGTGATGCCGAAGGCGGCGGCCTTTTCGGGATCGATCTTGATCGTTGCCGAAATCGCGCCGTTCTGCGCATCCGAAGTGACGGATGTGAAGGTGCGGTCCTTGCGCATCTCATCCATCAACTTGCCGGACCACTGGCTGGTGGCATCGGCACTCAGGCCCTGCACCACCAGCTGATATTGCGAGGCGGAGCTGCGGCCACCAAAGCGAAGGCTCTGCTGCGGGGTGATGTAGGTTCTGATGCCCACGACCTTGGAAGTGGTTTTGGTCAATTCGCCAAGCGTTTGTGAAAGAGGCGGTCTTTCGTCCTTCGGCTTCAGCTGAACGAACATCGAGCCGTTATTGAGAGGACTGCGCGAGTTGCCGCCGACGATGGAGGTGACGTGCAGCACAGCCGGATTGGCGCGAATGGCCGCGGCAACCTGGTTCTGAAGATCGCTCATAGCGGTATAGGATATATCCTCACGAGCGCGCGTCGAAACGGACAGCTGGCCGATGTCTTCCTGCGGGAAGAAGCTGGAGGGCAGGATCTTGAAGAGGATGCCAGACGCAGCAATCGAGCCGAGGAAGCACATCAGCACGATAGCGCGATGGCGCAGGCACCAGCCAACCGCCCGGTCGTAACCCGAAAGTGTGCGATCGAACCCGGCATTGAACCAGCGGATGATGGCAGGAGGCCGCGAGGAATGCGAGGACAACCGCGAGGCAAGCATCGGCGTGACGGTGAGCGACACCAGCGCAGACGCCATGATGGCAAGCGTCACCACCATGCCGAACTCGTTGAACAGACGCCCGACAACACCGCCCATCAACAGGATGGGGATGAAGACGGCAACCAGCGATACCGACATGGAGAGGATGGTGGCGCTGACTTCACCTGCGCCCTGAAGCGCCGCTTCGCGCATGGGCAGGCCTTCCTCATGCAGGCGCAGAATATTCTCCAGCATGACGATGGCATCGTCCACCACAAGGCCGACGGAAAGTGTCAGCCCCAGTAGCGAGATGTTGTCGATGCTGTATCCGAGGCAATACATGGCGCCGAAGGCAGCGATCAGCGACAGCGGAACGGCGAGGCCGGGGATGATCGTCGCCGTCAGATGCCCCGTGAAGAGATAGATGACGAGGACGACGAGCGCTATCGTCAGGAACAGCGTGAACTGAACGTCGGATACCGCATCCTTGATCGCGGTCGAGGTGTCGTTCATCACGTGGATATTGATCGATGGCGGCAGCTGCTCCTTCAGCGCAGGCAGCTTGTCCTTGATGGCGTTGACCACATCCACCGTATTGGCATCAGACTGGCGCTGGACGGCGAGAATAATGGCAGGTTCGCCATCGAACCAGCTGCCCGCATCCGGATTATCCACGCTGTCCTGCACATTGGCGACATCGCCGAGATGGATCGGAGCGCCATTCGCCGTGGCGATGACGAGCGACTTGAACTCTTCTGCATTGGTTCTCTGCGTGTCGGCATCGATGGTCAGGCGTTGGTTCTGATTTTGCAGCGCGCCGACCGGCACCTGATTATTGGCCTGGGTGATTGCCGTCGTCACGGTATCGACGCCGATATTGCGTGCCTGAAGTAGCGATGGATCGAGACCCACACGCACGGCATAGGTCTTGGCACCGTAAATACTGACCTGCGCCACGCCTGAAATGGTGGAAAGCAGCGGCGAAATCACGTTTTCCGCAATATCATCCACCTTGCTGGCGGGCATTTCCTTGCTGTTGACGGCAAGCAGCAAGACCGGCGCATCTGCCGGGTTGGTCTTGCGGTAGCTCGGCGTCGTCGTCATGTTCGTCGGCAGCTGCCGCTGCGCGCGCGAGATCGCGGCCTGCACGTCGGCAGCGGCGGCGTCGATATCGCGGTTCAGATCGAACTGGATTACGATGGAGGTGTTGCCGAGCGTGTTGGTGGCGCTGATTTCGCTGATACCGGGGATGGTTTCGAACTGCTTGACCAGCGGTGTCGTAACGGACGTCGCCATGGTTTCCGGCGAAGCACCGGACAGCGAGGCCGAGACGTTGATCGTCGGAAAATCAACCTTGGGAAGGGCCGCGACTGGCAGCAGGCGATAGCCCGCCAGACCCGCAAGGATAAGGCCTATCGCGAGCAGGACGGTGGCAACAGGGCGATTGATACAGAAGCGTGCGATCATTGGGCGGCCTCCGTGACAGGGCCGTTCTGCGCAACGGTGTCTGCCTTATCCGCAGTCGGCGACATCTTCTCGATGACCGTCTGGCCATCCACCAACTCTGACTGACCTTCAACGATGATATGCTGCCCGGCAGAAAGCCCCTTGGCAATCGCAGTCATGTCGCCATTCGAACGTGCGACATCGACGGGCGTGACGTGCACATGCTGGCTGTCATCCACAGTATAGACGAAAGCGCCTGTCGGCCCGGCTCTCAGAGCAACCGTTGGAACGACGATCTGCTCGTCATCCGACTTGAAGTGCACGGTGACATTGGCCGATTGGCCCGGCCATACAAGGCCTTTATCGTTCTGGAATTCCGCCTTGACGAGAACCGTGCCGGAGGCCTGATCGACATTGTTATCGAAGAAGCTGAGCTTGCCGGTGACCGGTGTTCCGCCCGTTGCGGCAGGATCGATGCTGACGGCGGCTTCCGACTTCAGACCCTCATGAAGCTGCGGCAGATAGCGTTGGGGCAGCCTGAACTCCATCGAGATCGGGTCGTAGCGCGTAATGCTGACGATGGTGACGCCTGCGCTCAGGTAAGCCCCGGGGCTGACCGTCACATCGCCGAGCCGCCCATTATAGGGCGCGCGGATTTCCATATCCTGAAGCGCTGCCTGATCGGACTGAAGGGTCGCCTTATCGGCGTCGATCTTGGCTGCTGCCGAATCACGCGCGGCCCGCGTCTGTTCCAGCGACTGCTGCGATTCGACGCTCTGCTTTGCCAGATTGGAAGCGCGCTGAAACGCGGCCTCGTTTTGCGCCAGCGTGGCCTGGTCGGCAGCGATATCTGCCTGATCCTTCGCCACTGCGGCGACCGCGTATCGGTCATCCATCTTGAGGATCAGATCGCCAGCCTTGACTTCCTGCCCATCCTTGGCACTGACGGACAGGACGACGCCCTGTTCTCTCGGCGCGATATTGGTAGAGTCTGCCGCAACGGCCCAGCCGGTTGCTGCAACATCCATTGGCAGTGTCGCTTCTTCGACTGCGACGGTGGAAACCGAAGGCGGGCCACTATTGCGGCGACCGCCGCCCTGGCCCCTGCCGGAACCTTGCCCGCCGGATGACTTTTCACTCGATGATTGGCCGTCCTGCGAGCGGCCGCCAGCTTTTTCACCGTTCTTCTGTTCTCCGCCAGCAGCGGCAAGCTTCTGGTGGTTTTCTCCGGCAATGAATGGCAGGGTCTTAATATAGGGAATAGAGTCGCGAAATGGCCATGCTGCAACAGCGATGACGGCGACACTGGCAAGTATCCATAATTTTTTCATGACGGAGTTCCGGCTTGGATGAGAAAACCGCAGCACGCCACCGTGCCGTTGAGGCTTTCCAAGCTAGAGGAAACATCCTTCCTGCACCAAAATCACCTTAAGTTTTGGTAATCTAATTTTTTATTTAGAATCGCAATCAACAAGCTGTCTCAAATACTGGCGTTAGCGACACCTGTCTTCGGCCATCACGTTATTCCTCTACCGTTTTCCTGTCATTTTTTGCGGGTACGCTCTCTGCTAATCGTAGAAAATCTTTGATCGCAGCTTCAAGATTTACGGCTTTTGTTTGAGGATTCAACGCACTGGACTCATCGGCTTCGCCATTGGCAGAAGAGGCGCTGTCTTCATAAGATTTAGCCGCTCTGATCTTTTCTAAGTCCTCGCGCCATTCCTTTATATAGTCACTATAATGCTCAGGTGGATCAACAGACGCTCCATTCGCCGTTAATCGCAACTCTGGGCGCTCAATTCCATGGTGAACTATGTAGCTTTCCAAGTATGTAAACAATTTAACAAAGTCAGCTTCTCTCGGACGATCCAGTAATTCACTTTCTAAACTTTGAAGATAATCAAAAGCCTCATCGCGACTAGTAATTAGAGAAATAACTGGATATTTCTGGCCCTTTACTACACCTTTAAATTCTTGTGGTTCGTGAAAGACAAACCTTCCGTCAAACTTTGTAGTATCTACATTTCGCTTTGCTTTACATAAAAGATATGCGAGCGCTGGGGAAATAGTAAAAGTATCAATTGTAGAATTACGTGAGATGCGAAAACCGCCGTCAATACCTTTTCCCAAAAAATCATAATTGCTTGGGGTATCGTCGACCTTTGCCTCAAATGCCTCAGTTAAAACTTCATTCTCCCCAATTAATGGATCGTCACCATTCATTGATAAGCGAATACTTCGATTGGGATTAGGAAACGCTGCAATCCAAGCATTTCCCTTCGTGTTCAACTCGTAAGAAGTGTGCACCTCTCGTCCAAAATCTATTAGAGTCTGCGCAAACGCTTTAACATACGCACCTAAGTGAGTAATGCTATTAACTCTATTGACAAATAATATCTCGTCTCCAATCGTTTTCCAGACTTTTGGGTCGACGCTATATTCTTCTACGGGTATTTCGGGAATCGATGAGCAAAGCTGCTTATAATTCCTTTTAAATTGATAAGGAAATTCTCCGTAGAATTTTTGAAAAGCTTTTATCCACTTTAAATTGGTGCTGCCCTCTTTTGATTTGTATGCGGTCGATCCAACTAAATCTACAGATAGAAAGAGGCGAATTCGGTATTCCGGCGGAACTTCGTCATCCATGCGATAAAAGACCAAGCGACTTAGCGCGCGTTTGTACTGCTGCTGCGCTCACGTCAAATTCGTGTTGAGCAGTAACGGCACCGCCATTATTGAAGGAACGAATAAAGGGCTCTTTCGGCATCAAGAACGCTGCAGCAAACCAATTAGCTTCCCATTCTGCCCGCTTCTGAGCTTCGCTATTTTCGTCAACCCAGCGAGTGGCTCTCATGATCGCATCAGCATCCTGCTGCTTAATCTTAGGGAGGTGGAGGAGTAAATGACCTAACTCATGAGCTATTGTAAATCTATCTCTCTGCCTGGAAGTATTTCTAGACAAATATATAGTATAGTCACTCATATCGCGGGCTATGATGGAGCCGCTCTCATAGTCGCCCGTACCGCTTGAGCCAAACAAAAGTTGGCCACCAGTCTTGCTAACGAGTTCTTCTAGGCTATCACCAGGAAAAAAACCTATATGCTTAGCAACATCTTCAGCGAAGATTTCAACCTGATTCTTTGTTGCCCCAACAGCTTCAGGTGCAATATATTTTGTTGACATCCGATGCCTCGCTTTCAGGAGGGCCGAATCACTGCCCGCAAACACTACTCCCTATATAGTAAAAATACAATTCCAATGCAAGTTCCCTATTTGTTCTTTTTTTACTTTCGGTTGTGTTCGTCAGTCCAGTAAAATATAAGCGTGAAGTAGCCGCTTTTTTAAAGTTATCTCGTATTTCCTCGGGAAAAGCCAAATGGCGGACAGGGTGGGATTCGAACCCACGGTACGCTTTCACGCACACACGCGTTCCAGGCGTGCGCCTTAAACCACTCGGCCACCTGTCCTTTTTGAGCATCTGCATGTTTTGGGAAATGCAAATCACTGGAACGGCGCGATATATACCGATGAATTCGCCGCGATCAACCCGATTCTGACAGTTTTTTTAAATGTGTGCAAAAAGCCTGTTTATGACGTGATTGCAAAGCGCTTCTGCGGACAGTATCCAAGAGGCATGAAAGCCGAATATCGGTTTGTGATTTGCCTGTCGAAAAACCGGGGAGACCTGCCATGAAAGCGTTGTTCCGGTTCGTAAGCTTCCTGCTCCTGGCTGGTGCGGTGGCAATCGGCGTTTTTGATTCCATCCGCTCCGTTTCCACATCCTCCGTCGATCTCATGAGCTTTAGCCAGGGCTGGGCGCAACTTTCTCCTTCATCGCTTGCCATGGCAGAAAGCATGACGGCACACTATATTCATCCGGAAGCGTGGCGCTGGATCGAAGACGGCCTGTCTGCAATTCCCGCCTTTGCAGTTCTTCTCGGGCTTTCCCTGCTGTTCTGGATGGCAGGATACAGGAAGCCAAGGCCCTTGGGTCGTTTTGCGGCCTGACGAGACGGCAGCAACCACGCAATGCACATCGGAACGCGGCGTCTGACTGCCGCAGGGAGACTGCAATGTTTGGATTCGATACAATTTCAAAGAAAACCGTGATGCCTACCGCCGACACCGCGATCCCCGGTCGCGATCAGGCGCTTGCGGTGCCCGAACATCATTTCGTCAACGGGAACCCCCTGAAGGGCCCGTATCCGGAAGGTCTGGAGACGGTCTATCTTGGCATGGGCTGCTTTTGGGGGGCAGAGAGGCTTTTCTGGAAGACGCCAGGCGTGTGGGTTACGGCTGTCGGCTATTCCGGCGGTATCACCCGCAACCCCACCTATCAGGAAACGACGACGGGGCTGACGGGCCATGCCGAGGTGGTGAAAGTCGTTTACGATCCGTCACAGGTTACGCTGGCTTCCCTGTTGAAGATATTTTTCGAAGAGCATGACCCCACGCAGGGCATGCGTCAGGGCAATGATGTCGGCACGACCTATCGCTCCGTCATCTACACGACGAGTGACGAGCAACTGGCCGAGGCAAAAGCGGCGCGCGACACGTTCCAGCAGGCACTGGAAGCCGCCGGTCACCGCCCGAAGATCACCACCGAGATCGAGCCGCTCGATATCTTCTATTATGCCGAAGACTATCACCAGCAATATCTGGCCAAAAATCCCGGCGGTTATTGCGGCCTGCGCGGCACCGGCGTCAGCTGCAACATCGGCTAGTTTTTCAACATTATGCCCGGTGGAAAGGATTAAAAAAGCATCAGAAACAGCTTTTTCCACCGGGTAAAAAAAACGGATGAATTTTTCTCGCAGCCGTGCAAAGGTAATCCTTACGCACAGCCGAAAACGGCTGGCTTTTCCGCAGAACATGCCCGATTAAACGGGCTTGCGGGAGGACCCTTTATAAAACCAAACTGCAACAACAGGGCTGCACAATGAAAAAATCCCTTCTGACGCTTTTCGCGCTGGCCGCGATGTCGGCTTCCGCTTTGGCTGCGGATATCAAGCCTGCACTGGTCTACGGAACAGGCGGCAAGTTCGACAAGTCGTTCAATGAAGCTGCTGCGACGGGCGCTGAAAAGTTCAAGGCCGAGACCGGCATCGAATATCGCGATTTCGAGCCGACCAGCGACACGCAGGGTGAACAGGCGATCCGCAACTTCGCAAGCCGCGGCTTCAACCCGGTTGTTGCAGTGTCCTTCGCATGGACATCGGCCATGGAAAAGGTTGCCGCCGAATTCCCGGACACCAAGTTCGTGATCGTGGACTCCGTCGTTGAACTGCCGAACGTGCGTTCGGTCGTCTACAAGGAAGAAGAAGGTTCCTACCTCGTTGGCCTTCTGGCAGGCATGGCTTCCAAGACCGGCAAGGTCGGCTTCATCGGCGGCATGGACATTCCGCTGATCCGCAAGTTCGCCTGTGGCTACGCGCAGGGCGCAAAGGCTGCAAACGCAAAGATCGAAGTCTTCCAAAACATGACCGGCACGACCGGCGCGGCCTGGAACGACCCTGTTCGCGGCGGTGAACTGACCAAGAACCAGATCGACCAGGGCGTTGACGTGATTTACGCTGCGGCAGGTGCTACCGGTATCGGCGTTCTGCAGACGGCTGCCGACAACAAGAAGTTCTCGATCGGCGTCGATTCCAACCAGAACCACCTGCATCCGGGCTCCGTTCTGACCTCGATGGTCAAGCGCGTCGACCTCGCCGTCTACAACGCCTACAAGGATGCCAAGGACGACAAGTTCACCGGCGGCGTTACGGCACTTGGCGTGAAGGAAGACGGCGTTGCATACGCTCTCGACGACAACAACAAGGCGCTGATCACGCCGGAAATGACGGCTGCGGTCGATAAGGCGAAGGCCGACATCATCTCCGGCGCAGTCAAGGTTCACGACTATATGTCGGACAATTCCTGCCCAAAGTGATCTAACCATTTGAACAAGGGCGCATCGCGGCTTCGCGTTGCGCCCTTTTCATTTCTGTCTTCGGAGACGTCTGGTTTTGACCATGGAACCTGCAATCGAGCTTGTAGGCATCGATAAGAAATTCGGTGCGGTACACGCCAACAAGAATATCAATCTCACCGTTGCCAAGGGTTCGATCCACGGCATCATCGGGGAAAACGGGGCGGGGAAATCGACCTTGATGTCGATTCTCTATGGCTTTTATCACGCCGATTCCGGCGAAATCCGCGTCAACGGCAAGCCGGTGTCCATCAAGGACAGTCAGGCGGCCATCGATGCGGGCATCGGCATGGTGCATCAGCACTTCATGCTGGTCGAGAATTTTTCCGTTCTGGAAAACGTGATGCTGGGTGCCGAAGGTGGCGCGCTGTTGTCGAAAGGCACGGCTGCGACCCGCAAGGAACTGAAGCGTCTGGAGGACGAATACGGTCTCGAGGTGAACCCCGATGCCATCATCGAGGATCTGCCGGTTGGCCTGCAGCAGCGTGTTGAGATCCTGAAAGCCATGTATCGCGGCGCAGAAATACTGATCCTCGACGAGCCAACCGGCGTTCTGACGCCAGCCGAAGCCGATCACCTGTTCAAGATTCTAAGTGTGCTGCGTGATCAGGGCAAGACGGTCATCCTCATCACCCACAAGTTGCGCGAAATCATGGCGATCACCGACGAGGTGTCCGTCATGCGCCGCGGCGAGATGGTGGCGACGCGCAAGACATCGGAAACGACAGTCGAAGAACTGGCCGAATTGATGGTCGGTCGCCGCGTGCTTCTGCGCGTGGAAAAGGGTGAGGCAAAGCCCGGCGAAATTCTGTTCTCCGTGCGCAATCTCACCGTCAAGGACAGCCGTGGCGTGACCATGGTCGATGATGTTTCCTTCGATGTACGCGCTGGCGAAATCGTCGGTATCGCCGGTGTTGCAGGTAACGGTCAGTCCGAATTGCTGGAAGCCCTTGCCGGCATTCGCAAACCGCATTCGGGTGAAATTCTGATCGGCGGCAAGCCGGTGGATAAGGTCGATCCTGCTATTCTGCGCCAGCTCGGCCTCGCCCATATCCCAGAAGACCGGCATCATATGGGTCTGGTTCTGAAGTTCGAGGAATATGAGAACTCGATCCTCGGCTATCATCGTGACGAGCGATACGGCAAAGGTCCGTTCCTAAACCCCGAAGCGATCCGCAAGGATGCTGAGGAGAAGATCGAGAAATACGATATTCGCCCACCGAATGCGCGGCTGAAGACGGCCAATTTTTCGGGCGGCAACCAGCAGAAGATCGTCGTCGCGCGTGAAATCGAGCGTGACCCAAGCATGTTGATCATCGGCCAGCCGACACGCGGTGTCGATATCGGTGCCATCGAGTTCATTCATCGTCGCATCATCGAAATGCGCGATGCTGGCAAGGCGATATTGCTGGTATCGGTTGAACTGGACGAGATTCGCTCGCTATCGGACCGTATTCTGGTCATGTTTGCGGGCCGGGTCGTTGGAGAAAAAACGGCGGAAGCCGAAGAACAGACGCTGGGCCTGATGATGGCCGGCATTGCCGCATAAGGCCGGATATTCATGAGTACAGCTTCCGTACCCCTACCCAGTTGGATGACTTACGGCCTTCTGCCGTTGCTCAACATCCTTACTGCCTTTTTCATCTCCGGCCTCGTGGTCTGGTCGATTGGCGAAGACCCTTTTGCAGCCCTTCGATTGTTGATCGAAGGCGCGCTGGGACGCGGTGACGCCATTGGCTTCACCCTGTTCTATACGACCAGCTTCATTTTCACCGGCCTTTCCGTCGCGGTTGCGTTTCATGCCGGGCTGTTCAACATCGGCTCCGAAGGTCAGGCCTATATTGGCGGTCTCGGTGCCGCCATCGTTGCATTGGCGCTCGATCATTATGTGCCATGGTATGTAACCATGCCATTCGCCGTCATCGGCGCTGCCCTTTTCGGTGCGGCCTGGGCCTTCATTCCCGGCTGGTTGCAGGCAAAGCGCGGCAGCCACGTCGTTATCACCACCATCATGTTCAACTTCATCGCTGCGGCGCTGATGGTTTATCTGCTGGTCAACGTCTTCATCGTTCCCGGCAAGATGGCGCCTGAAACGCGCACCTTCCTCGCTGGCGGACAGTTGCCGAAGCTCGACTGGTTGATGGCGATGTTCGGCCTCAAGCTCGGCCCCGCACCGTTCAACGTGTCTTTCATCATCGCGCTCGTCATGGCGTTTCTGGTGTGGGTGCTGATTTGGCGCACCAAGCTGGGTTATGAAATGCGCACTCTCGGCATCAGCCCTTCTGCTGCCGTCTATGCTGGCATTCCCTATTCGCGCACCGTAATCATCGCCATGCTCATTTCCGGTGGTCTCGCTGGCATGATGGCGCTGAACCCTGTCATGGGCGCATCCGCTCGTTTGCAGGTGGAATTCGTCGGCGGCGCGGGCTTTGTCGGTATCGCCGTTTCGCTGATGGGCAGAAGCCACCCGCTCGGCATCGTCTTTGCAGCTTTGCTGTTCGGCATTCTCTATCAGGGCGGCGCGGACCTTTCGTTTGAAATGCCCAATATCACCCGCGAGATGATCGTCGTCATTCAGGGTCTGGTGATCCTGTTCGCCGGTGCTCTTGAATATATGTATCGTCCCGCGCTCGTGCGCATCTACCAGAATTTCGTGAAGAGGTAAGGCTATGGAAACCTTCGATATGCTGGTCAGCATTCTCGGTTCGACCGTTCGCCTGACCATTCCGCTTCTGTTCACCGCACTCGCAGGCCTGTTTTCCGAACGCGCTGGCGTGTTCGATATCGGCCTCGAAGGCAAGATGCTGGCAGCAGCCTTCGCATCCGCCTGCGTTGCCTATTTGACGTCAGACCCATGGGCCGGTCTCGCGGCTGGCATCGGCGTTTCGATCTTTTTCTCGCTGGTGCACGGTTTTGCCGTCATCACCAACCGCGGCAACCAGATCGTTTCCGGTGTGGCGCTCAACTTCGTCGCAGCCGGTCTGACGGTCGTTCTCGGTCAGGCATGGTTCGGCCAGGGTGGCCGCACGCCGCAGATCGCGGGCGAGGGCCGCTTCACGCCCGTCATCCTGCCTGGCGTGGATATGATGCGCGACGTGCCGTTCATAGGCCCGCTCTATGCCAACGTCATTTCCGGCAACAATATTCTTACCTATCTCGCGTTTCTGGCGGTGCCGATCTCATGGTGGGTGCTGTACCGCACTCGCTTCGGTCTTCGCCTGCGGGCTGTGGGTGAAAACCCGGGCGCTGTCGATACGGCTGGCATTTCCGTCACATGGATGCGCTTCCGCGCCGTCATGGTCGCCGGTTTCCTCTGCGGTTTTGCAGGCACTTATCTGGCGGTGGCGCAATCGGCTGCCTTCATTCAGAATATGTCGGCGGGTAAGGGTTACATTGCGCTGGCCGCATTGATCTTCGCCAAGTGGAAGCCAGTGCCGGTTATGTTTGCCTGCCTTTTGTTCGGTTTCTTGGATGCGATGGGAAACTTTTTGCAAGGCAAGGCGATTCCAGGCATCGGAGAGGTACCAGTCCAGACATTTCAGGTGATGCCCTACGTTCTCACGTGTCTCCTGCTGGCCGGTTTCATCGGCGTTGCCAAGCCGCCGAAGGCCGGTGGCGTTGCCTATACGAAGGAGCGCTAAACCATGTCGAACGACACCGCATCTCACGCGCTCTTCGAAGCCGCCCGCGAGGCCATGGGTTTTGCCCATGCGCCTTACTCCAAGTTTCCGGTGGGTGCTGCCATCCGCGCGGAAGACGGCAAGGTCTATAAGGGCGCCAATATCGAGAACCTGTCCTTCCCACAGGGCTGGTGCGCGGAGCCTTCCGCCATCAGCGCAATGGTGATGGGCGGGGCAAAGCAGATCAAGGAGATCGCCGTTATCGCGGAAAAGCTGGCGCTCTGCCCGCCCTGCGGCGGCTGCCGCCAGAAGATTGCCGAGTTCGCCACGCCTGAAACCAAGGTCTATCTCTGCGATGAGACCGGCGTCCAGAAGGTGATGACCATGGACGAGCTTCTGCCCTTCAGCTTCAAGACCGAGTTGTAAGATGGATCACGCGATCATCGACGTGCTGGTCGACAGACTGAACGGCCTCGTGCCGCGCACGGCCATCGTGCTGGGTTCCGGCCTTGGTTCGCTGGTGGATGAGGTCGCGGATGCGATCCGCATTCCCTATGCGGATATTCCGGGTTTCCCGGAAAGTGCAGTATCGGGCCATGCGGGCGAACTGGTTGCCGGTTACCTCGGCGGCCAGCCGGTCATCATGCTGTCAGGTCGTGTGCATTATTACGAAAGAGGCGATGCGGGCGCCATGCGCCCGGCTATCGAAGCACTGGCAGGCATTGGCGTTCAGTCGCTGATCCTTACCAATTCCGCAGGCTCCGTGCGACAGGATCTGCCGCCGGGTTCCGTGATGCAGATTACCGACCACATCAATTACTCCGGCATGAACCCGCTGATCGGCGAAGAGAGCGACCGCCGTTTCGTCGGCATGACCAGCGCTTATGACGCCGATCTGGCGCTCGCCATGCGCAATGCCGCCATCCGCGCGACAGTGCCTCTGTTTCCCGGCGTTTACATGTGGTTTTCCGGCCCGAGCTTCGAAACACCGGCGGAAATCCGCATGGCCCGCACGCTGGGTGCAGATGCTGTCGGCATGTCCACCGTGCCGGAAGTCATCCTCGCGCGCTTTTTCGGGATGCGCGTTGCCGCCGCTTCAGTTATTACGAATTACGGCGCCGGAATGACCGGCGCGGAACTCAGCCATGAAGAAACCAAGGACATGGCTCCCATTGGCGGCAAACGTCTCGCCGCGATTTTAACGGAAATGATTTCAGGAGGAAATTGAGCATGGAACTTCAGCGCCCGCGCGAAGCTGCCGCTCTCGCTTTGTCCTTGCTGGACCTGACCAATCTCAAGGATGACTGCACGCCTGAGCAGATTGCAGCTCTATGCCAGCGTGCCCGCACGCAATATGGCAACACGGCTGCCATCTGCATCTGGCCGCGTTTCGTGGCACAGGCGCGTGCAGCCTTTGGCAATGATCACGCGATCCGCATCGCAACTGTCGTCAATTTCCCGTCCGGCGATCTCGATGTCGAAACCGTTGTTGGGGAAACCGAACGCGCGGTTCGCGATGGCGCGGATGAGATAGACCTCGTCATCCCCTACCGGAAATTCATCGCAGGCGATGAAAATGCGGTGTCTGAAATGGTCGCGGCTGTTCGCAAGGCCTGCCCCGAACCGGTGCTTCTCAAGGTCATTCTGGAAACGGGAGAGCTGAAGGACAAGGCGCTGATCCGCCGGGGATCGGAAATCGCAATTGCCGAGGGTGCGGATTTCATCAAGACCTCCACCGGCAAGGTCTCGACAAACGCTACGCTCGAAGCAGCCGACATCATGTTGCAGGCCATCCGCGACAGCAGGAAGAAAGTCGGCTTCAAGCCAGCCGGTGGCATTGGCACCGTCGAAGATGCGACGCTCTATCTGCGGCTTGCGGAAACCATCATGCAGCCTAACTGGGCCATGCCTTCCACCTTCCGTTTCGGCGCGTCCAGCCTTCTGGACGACGTGTTGAACGTGCTGGGTGGCGGCGAGCCTGCCAAGGCTTCCAGCGGATACTGATCGACCATGATCCCGCAGGAAATCATCCGTCGCAAACGCGATGGCGAAACGTTGGGGGCCGATGATATCGCAGCCTTTATCGCCGCGCTTTCCAACGGCTCGATTTCCGAAGGACAGGCAGCAGCGTTTGCCATGGCCACCTTCTTCCGGGGCATGACGCGGGATGAAACTGTGGCGCTGACGCTTGCCATGCGCGATAGCGGCGATGTTCTCTCTTGGTCGGATATCGGCAAGCCGATTTCCGACAAGCATTCGACAGGCGGCGTCGGAGACAATGTCTCGCTGATGCTTGCCCCAATCGTGGCTGCCTGCGGCTTGGCTGTGCCGATGATTTCGGGTCGAGGCCTCGGCCATACGGGCGGCACGCTGGATAAGCTGGAAGCCATTCCCGATTACAATGTCATGCCGGATGAAGCGCTGTTTCGTCGCACGGTCAAAGAGGTCGGCTGCGCCATCATCGGCCAGACGGGCGATCTGGCCCCTGCCGACAAGCGGCTTTATGCCATTCGTGACGTAACGGCGACAGTGGACTCCGTGCCACTGATTACTGCTTCGATCCTCTCGAAAAAGCTGGCGGCGGGCCTCGAAACGCTGGCGCTGGACGTGAAGTTCGGCAGCGGCGCCTTCATGTTGACGTCTGACGAAGCGGAACTGCTGGCAGCAGCGCTGGTTCAGGTTGCCAATGGCGCAGGCGTGAAAACGTCAGCGCTGATCACCGACATGAACGAGCCTTTGGCGGATGCTGCGGGGAACGCACTCGAAATCGTCCATTGTCTGGATTTCCTGAACGGTAAAAAGAGCGGCACGCGCATCGAAACGCTCGTCCTCGCTTTCGCAGCGGAAATGCTGGTTCAGGGCGGGGTTGCGGCTGAGCTTCCCGACGCGGAAGCCACGGCACGCGATGCGCTTTCCTCGGGTCAGGCTTTGGAGCGCTTCGGGCAGATGGTGGCAGCGCTCGGCGGCCCCCATGATTTCATCGCCCGGCCTCAGAATTATCTGAAAGTCGCGCCACACATCCTGCCAGTTCCCGCTCCCGCAAGCGGGTGGCTTGCGTCGTGCCAGACGCGTGATCTGGGCATGGCCGTGGTGGAACTCGGCGGCGGCCGACGTCATCCAAGCGACCAAATCGATCATCGCGTCGGTATCTCGAACATCGTGCCGCTGGGTACGAAGGTGGATGAGGGCCAGCCGATTGCCATGGTGCATGCCGCGAGCCGAGAGGATGCGCAGCGCGTCGTTGCTTCCGTTCAACGGGCGTATGGCGTTTCGCCGACGGAGACGCAGGTCGGGCCGGTTGTTTTCAAGCGCTTGGGATAGGCAGCTTCCTCAATTAATCTTTATGGACTTGGTATAGGGTATTGATTGCATTTCGTTTTTGTAATCTGTCCGAACTCGGACTCGCCCGTGCAACGCTGGCTATGAATGTGGCAACGGCAATCCCCACTTCCGTCATCCCGGACTTGATCCGGGATCCAGTCAGACCAAGTCCTTGGTCTGAAAGACTTTTTCGACGCGCAGACGCGCGTCTGCTGGACCCCGGCTCAAGGCCGGGGTGACGGGTGGGGGAGCTGTTCTCGCCCCGAACTACCCACCCAGTTAAACCGGACAGAAGTGGGCTTGACCCGAGGATCCACAACCGTTTGATTTCGTTGGCGGCGATGGATCCTCGGTTCAAGGCCGAGGATGACGGTGGTGGGTTTGTCGATGGTGTCATACACATACCCCACGCCATTCTTCGCTTGCGTCCGAAGTCCTGCGAGTTAGCAGAATGCATGGAGTTTATGTCCTGCATCATGTCTGAGTAGTTACATCGGACATTAGTGGACGCGATCCGGATGAAACTTCTCGTGCATTTTGGACGGCGCAGACGAATGTTCGCGCTCGTCCGAAATACTACAGCCCCAAACCCTCGAACAGCGCCGTTGAAAGATACCGTTCAGCAAATGACGGGATGATCACCACGATTGTCTTGCCGGCGCTTTCTTCACGCGCGCCGACCTTGATGGCGGCAGCGAGGGCGGCGCCTGAGGAGATGCCGACCGGGACGCCTTCCAGCCGTGCAGCCAGGCGTGCGGTTTCGAACGCTTCGTCGTTGGTCGTCGTGACGATTTCGTCATAGATTTTGGTGTCGAGAATGGCGGGCGCAAAGCCAGCGCCGATGCCCTGAATCTTATGTGGGCCGGGATTGCCCCCTGAGAGAACCGGACTGTCGGCAGGCTCTACGGCCACGACCTTGAGATCGGGCTTGCGGCCCTTCAACACCTGTCCAACGCCAGTGATCGTTCCGCCCGTGCCGATGCCCGAAACGAAAATATCGACTGCGCCATTCGTGTCGTTCCAGATTTCCTCTGCCGTCGTCTTGCGATGGATTTCCGGGTTGGCGGGATTTTCGAACTGCTGCGGAATGATGGCATCGGGCAGCGTCTCGGCCAGTTCATGCGCCTTGGCAATCGCGCCTTTCATGCCCTTCGGGCCTTCCGTCAGCACAAGTTCAGCGCCCAGCAAAGCCAGCATCTTGCGACGTTCCACCGACATTGTTTCCGGCATGGTGAGGATGAGCTTATAGCCCTTGGCCGCGGCTGCGAAAGCAAGCGCAATGCCCGTATTGCCCGATGTCGGTTCGACAAGCGTCGTCTTTCCCGGCGCGATCTTGCCCTGCGCTTCGAGAGACTCGATCATCGCGACGCCGATGCGGTCCTTTACCGAGGCAATCGGGTTGAAGAATTCCAGCTTGGCCAGAAGTGTCGCCTTCACACCCTTTTCCGCCGCCAGCTTGTCGAGGCGCACCAACGGCGTATCGCCAATCGTGTCGGTGATGGAGGAATAGATGCGTCCGCGTCCGGGTTTTCTGGCTTCAGACATGCTGTGTTCTCCTGCTAATGCCCGCAAAACTTTGGCGCAGGATAGGGCGATGCACGTCGAGAAGCCAGAGAACGAATATGCTTATATTGAGCAGTTCTTAGGACGGATTGCTCAATATAAAGCAGTATCGAGGGATTATTTTCAGTTCGTGCGGGTGGCGATCATTGCTGCCGTTCCAGCGAGAATTCCTGCAGCGGTGCGGTTGAGGATTGTCAGAGCGCTTGGTCGCTTGAGCAGCGTGCGGGCCTTTGAAGCCAACAAAATATAGGGCAGCAGCACCGCCATCAGCACAGCGAATGTGACGCCAAGCAGAAGCATGTATTCGGATGTTCCGATCATGCGGATATCGATCAATGTGGGAACCAGCGCGACATAGAATAGCATCGTCTTGGGGTTTCCGAGCGTGATGAACAGGCCGGAAAGGAAGGACATTCCGATGCTCGTACTTTTCTTCGCCTGCAAATCCTGCGGCAGAAGTCCAGCTGTCCAGAGCTTCCAGGCGATGTAGAGCAGATAGGCAGCGCCCGCGAACTTCAGCACCATGAAGGCTTCCTGAAAAGTCTGCGCCACGAAGGCAAGGCCGAGGATCACGGCCGTCAGATAGGCCATATCGCCAAGCACCAGACCAAGACCCATGAAGAAGGTTTCTCGGAAACCGGAACCCAGCGCTCGTGCAACGATGGCCGTCATGCCCGGGCCGGGAATGGCGGCGGCGATGAACAATGCAGTCGCATAGGCGAGAATGGTCGTAATCGTCATGAAGATGCCCCCGGCGTGTTTCCCTTGGCATACTCCAAAACAGCATGCGTCACAACGTTGTGATCACACGCCCGTCGAGCCGAAACCGCCTGTTCCGCGCGCCGTTTCGGAAAACTCTTCCGCTTCCGTAATCGTCACCTGCGTCACGGGCGCAATCACCATCTGGGCGATGCGCATGCCGCGTTCGATGATGAAATCGGTGTCTCCGAGATTGGCGAGAATGACCTTCACCTCACCGCGATAATCGCTATCCACCGTGCCGGGTGAGTTGAGACAGGTGATACCGTTTTTGATGGCGAGACCCGAGCGTGGCCGGATTTGTGCCTCGTAGCCGAAGGGTACCTCGAAGATGAAACCGGTCGGCACCAGAGCGCGCGCGCCGGGCTTCAGCACCATCGGCTCATCTGGCGAGACGGCGGCACGCAGGTCCATGCCCGCGGCACCTGCGGTTTCATAGGAAGGCAGCTCGATGCCCTCCCCATGCGGAAGGCGGATGAGTTTCAGGACGGGGGAAAGGGTGTTTTGCGTGTTCATGCGGCATTAGTTTGCCCTTGCATCGCCAAGGTCAATTGCAAATGCGGGCTCAAAACGCTAGATAGCCCGCAATTCCACAGGATTTCAGAGAATGGCCGAAACACTTGCCGAGGCGGTCTCCCGCCGCCGCACCTTTGCTATTATCGCGCACCCGGACGCGGGTAAGACGACGCTGACCGAAAAGCTGCTGCTGTTCGGCGGAGCGATCCAGCTGGCCGGTGAAGTGAAGGCCAAGAAGGACCGCATCCAGACCCGTTCGGACTGGATGAAGATCGAGCGCGAGCGCGGCATCTCGGTCGTGACCTCGGTCATGACCTTCGAATATAATGATCGCGTTTTCAACATTCTCGATACGCCCGGCCACGAAGACTTTGCTGACGACACCTACCGCACGCTGACGGCGGTGGATGCAGCGATCATGGTCATCGACGCCGCCAAGGGTATCGAGCCGCGAACGCTGAAGCTGTTCGAAGTCTGCCGCATGCGCGATATTCCGATCATCACCTTCATCAACAAGATGGACCGCGAAAGCCGCGACGCTTTCGAAATTCTGGATGAGGTGGAAGAGAAGCTTGCGCTCGATACCGCGCCGATAACCTGGCCGGTCGGTCGTTCCAAGACATTCTGCGGTGCCTATAATCTGGCGGAAAACACGTTTCGCGGCAACGATACGCAGGTTGACGGTCTGCCCGTCAATGGACCACAGGCCGTTGCAGACCGCTTGCCGGAAAACGAGCGCGATGCCTTTATCGAAGAAACGGAACTGGCAATGGAAGCCTGCCGTCCGTTCGATCGTCAGGCATTTCTCGAAGGCCATATGACGCCGGTCTTCTTCGGATCGGCCTTAAGAAACTTCGGTGTGCGCGATCTCATCAACGCGCTGGGCGATTTCGCACCGCCGCCGCGCGATCAGGTGGCAGACATCCGCACCGTGCATGCGGCTGAAGAAAAGATGACGGCGTTCGTCTTCAAGATTCAGGCCAATATGGACCCGAACCACCGCGACCGTATTGCTTTCGCTCGCATCTGCTCCGGCAAGCTGGAGCGTGGGATGAAGGCGCGGCTGGCACGCACCGGCAAGCAGATGGGCCTCACCGCCCCGCAATTCTTCTTCGCTTCGCAGCGCCAGCTGGCGGATACTGCCTATGCGGGTGACGTAGTGGGCATTCCCAACCACGGAACGCTCCGCATTGGCGATACGCTGACCGAAGGCGAGAACCTCGTCTTCCAGGGCGTGCCGAACTTCTCGCCAGAAATTCTGCGCCGCGTGCGTCTGGAAGATGCGATGAAGGCGAAGAAGCTGAAGGAAGCCCTTCAGCAGATGGCTGAGGAAGGCGTCGTACAGCTTTTTTCGCCGGAAGATGGCTCTCCAGCCATCGTCGGCGTCGTCGGCGCGCTGCAGTTGGACGTGTTGAAGGAACGCCTGATGGGCGAATATGGCCTGCCGGTTTCCTTCGAAATGTCGCGCTTCTCGGTCTGCCGCTGGATTTCTTCGGACCAGTCCGCCGAGTTCGAAAAGTTCCTGAACGTCAAGCGCGGCGATATCGCGCGCGATCTGGACGGTGATCCCGTGTTTCTGGCGCAGGATGCGTTTTCGCTGCGCTATGAGGCGGAGCGTTTCCCCGCCATCAAGATGGTTGCCATCAAGGAATATCACGTCGCCAAGGCGGCGTGATAAACCGCGCTACGCCGAGGCGATTGCACTTTGTATGCCAGGGGCTTGCAGTAGCGAAAGCAAAGTCGCTGCTGCAATATTTCTGATGCGCGCATCTTTTCCGAAAACCGCTTCACACTTTTCGGGATGCGCTATAGTTTCCCAGCCAAACGGAAAACTGGTCCAGCATCATGGCTCTTTCAGGCAAGCATATTCTTCTCATCATTTCCGGCGGCATCGCGGCCTATAAGAGCCTCGATCTCATCCGCCGCCTGAAAGAACGTGGCGCAAAGGTGACGCCGGTAATGACGAAGGGCGCGCAGGAATTCGTCACGCCGCTGGCAGTCGGTGCGCTCTCTGCAACCCACGTCTTCACGGAGCTTTTCTCCCGGCAGGACGAGCAGGATGTAGGCCACATTCGGCTGGCGCGCGATTGCGATCTGGTTCTGGTGGCACCCGCCACGGCGGACCTGATGGCCAAGATGGCACATGGTCTGGCCGATGACCTTGCCTCTACCGTTTTGCTGGCCACTGATCGCAAGGTGCTGTTGGCGCCCACCATGAACCCGAAAATGTGGGAGGCGCAGGCTACAAAGCGCAATATTGCCACCCTGAAACAGGACGGCATTTCCTTTGTCGGTCCCATGGCAGGTGAAATGGCGGAGAAAGGTGAGGCTGGCGTCGGACGCATGGCCGAGCCGTTGCAGATCGTGGCCACTGTGGAAGACTTGCTGGATAATTCCGCCAAACCCCTGGCCGGTAAGACCGCAATCGTTACCTCCGGCCCCACGCATGAGCCCATAGATCCCGTGCGATATATCGCCAACCGTTCATCCGGCAGACAAGGCCACGCCATTGCCGCTGCGCTGGCAAAACTCGGCGCAGACGTAACCCTCGTTTCCGGTCCAGTCACGACCCCTGATCCCGCAGGAGTGAGAACCATCCATGTGGAGCGCGCCGAAGAGATGCGCGATGCCGTCGTTTCAAAGCTACCTGCCGATATCGCTGTTTTCGTCGCTGCGGTCGCAGACTGGCGGGTGGCGGCATCTGCCGATCAGAAGATCAAGAAGCAACCGGGCGATGCGCCGCCCGCACTGCAACTGACCGAGAACCCGGACATCCTGAAAACCGTCGGCCATCACGAGAACCGCCCGAAGCTCGTCGTCGGTTTCGCCGCCGAAACGCAGAATATTGAAGAGAATGGACGCGCCAAGCTGGAGCGCAAGGGAGCAGATTTTATCATCGCCAACGATGTATCCGCCGAAACCGGCATCATGGGCGGCGCGAACAATCAGGTGAGGGTCATCTCGAAATCAGGCATTGACGCCTGGCCGAAAATGACAAAAGCCGAGGTCGCGGAGCGTCTGGCCGCCTTGATCGCGGAGACGCTGGCATGAGCATTTTCGAACGCAAGACTTTCGATGCCACGCTCGGTACCTGGCCCGGTGTTACCTTCGTGGACCAATGGGATTCCCACGTCGCAAAGGTTGGCGACAAGGTCTTCGCCGTTCTGGGTGAGCGTGACAATTGGCGACTTGTCGTCAAATGTTCCGAGGAAAGTTTCGAGATACTCACCTCACTGGAAGGCATTGCGCAGGCTCCCTATTTCGCCAAACGGAAATGGGTGTCGATTGCCGATCATTCTCCGCTTGAGGGTGAAGAGCTCGAGCATTATGTGCGTCGTTCGTATGAGCTCGTGGCTGCGGGACTGACGAAGAAACTGCGGACTGAACTTGGTATCGTGCTTGAGTGATGGAGAGCGTACTGCGCTAACCTCAGCAAGGCATAATGCAAGACAAGAGCGCAGCTCGTCGAAGGTTAGCACGGGAGCGTGTCGAAGAACGCGATGGTGCTGACGGTTTACCTCACCCCATCCCACTCGATCCAGTCCCGCATCAGCCGATGCGCAATCGCGCCGCGTGGGGGAGGGGATTTGCCGTTGGCGGCGCTCGCATTCAACATCTCCACCACCTCGTCACGCGTGAACCAGCGGCAATCCTCAAGCTCTGCCTCGTCACGCGTAATATCGAAGGAGAGTGCTTCCGAATAGCAGCCGATCATCAGCGTATGTGGCATAGGCCATGGCTGTGATGCGTGATAACGGACGCGACCGATCTCGATGCTGGACTCTTCCCGCGTTTCGCGGCGCACAGCATTCTCGATCGTCTCGCCCGGCTCCACGAACCCCGCAAGGCAGGAATACATGCCCGGCGCGAAATGGGCTCCACGGCCCAAAAGGCAGAGTTCGCGCTCCAGATCGATGGTCAGCATAATGACGACGGGGTCGGTGCGCGGAAAGATGGTGTGGCCGCAGCTGGCGCAGATGCGCTTGTAGCCGCCGATGCGAAGTTCCATGTGACCGCCGCAGCGACCGCAGAACCTGTTGTCGGCATTCCAGTTGACGAGGCTGACGGCCTGCGCGACTTCGCCGAGCAGTTCCTCGCCAATCAGCTGGTCGCGGTAGAGCGAGCGTGCATCCACCGGCTTGTAGTGACTGGCAAGCGCATCTTCCGCCACACCCACCGGCACGGCCACGCGGGGCTCGCCGTTTTCCTTGTGGCCGAGCAGGATCGCCCGTTCGAAATCCGGATCGAGCTCAGCCAGTTCATAGGCGGAGAAGAGCGGGTCTAGCACCTGATCGTCGTGCTTCAGAACAAGCTTGTTGCCCGCAAAGGCAAGCAGATGCGTACCTTCGACCTTCAAGGCATCGACAACGCAGTTTTCATCACGTTTCTCCGCCAGACGGTTGAGACCGTTCTGAGCGAATGCTGTGAGAGTCGAGGGTTCGGGATGTGGCGAGTTGGTTTCGAAAATGCTTTTTGAGATCATCAGAGCGCGCCAGCCAGTTTCTTCATGAATGTCTGTTTCTCGTCTTCGGCGTAAGGTATAGCGGTGCCCTGTCCCCAGATCGGCCCCGGCCAGCAAGGATCGCCTTCGTTGCGTGCGATAATATGGACGTGTAGCTGGCGAACGATATTGCCAAGTGCGCCGACATTGATCTTGGTCGCGCCGGTGATGTCCTTCAGGGCTGCCGCAACCAGATTGGTTTCGAATGTCAGCACCGCCTGATCGAGAGGCGTCAGGTCGAACAATTCGCTGACATCGTTGCGCTGCGGGACGAGCACAAGCCAGGGCCAGCGGCTGTCGTTCTGAATGCGCAGCTGGCAGAGACCAAGAGTGGTGATCAGCGCGCTATCGCGAGCCAGTCTGTCGTCCAGCCGGAATGTGTCCAAGGTGTCCTCCAAAGCATGTGGCGTGGAAATGTCAGCGTTTTCGCTCCTGCCACAGGCGCAATTATAAACTGTTTTCACAGCGATAGCAGTTTTTTGAAGGCTTGGCTTGCATTTGCTTTTAATATTGCCGATATGTGGCCCCGGGAGGTTGGTGGTGGACGAGCCACTCGCCAACCGGGTCAGGTCCGGAAGGAAGCAGCCCTAACGAGCCAGGCACGGGTCGCCGTGCCAGCCTCCCACCTTTTCTTTTTTAGACGCGCTCTGCTTCGCCGGGCCAGTTCAGCCTGAAAGCGGGCCCAACTTCAAAACTGGCGAGGCGATGAGCGACACCGGAACCAACATGCCCCAGACGAATGAGCAGGGTACCGGTTACCGGGTCTTGGCACGCAAATATCGCCCCAAGGATTTCTCCGATCTGATGGTCGGGCAGGAGCCGATGGTTCGCACGCTGACCAACGCGTTCGAAACCGGTCGTATTGCCCAGGCCTATATGCTGACCGGCGTTCGCGGCGTGGGCAAGACGACGACGGCGCGCATTCTGGCGCGCGCGCTGAACTACAAGACGCCCGAGATCGACAAGCCGACCATCGACCTGCGCGTTCCCGGCGAACATTGCCAGGCCATCATGGAAGGCCGCCATGTCGATGTTATCGAGATGGACGCCGCCTCGCATACGGGTATCGATGACATTCGCGAGATCATCGAGCAGGTGCGTTACCGCCCGGTTTCGGCGCGCTACAAAGTCTACATTATCGATGAAGTGCACATGCTTTCGACGCAGGCTTTCAACGGCCTGTTGAAGACGCTCGAAGAGCCGCCGGAGCATGTGAAGTTCATTTTCGCGACGACCGAAATCCGCAAGGTTCCGATCACGGTTCTCTCGCGCTGCCAGCGCTTCGATCTGCGCCGCATCAGCGCTGCCGATCTGGTTGGTCTGTTCACGGCCATTTCCTCCAAGGAAGGTTTCGAGGCCGATCCACAGGCATTGGCGATGATCGCGCGTGCGGCGGAGGGTTCGGCGCGTGACGGTCTCTCGCTACTGGATCAGGCGATTGCCCATGGCGGCGGTCGCGTAGAGGCGGAAGCGGTGCGCGGCATGCTGGGTCTTGCGGACCGCGCTCGCATCGTCGATCTGTTTCAACATGTCGTCAAAGGCGATGTGGCCGCGGCACTTTCCGAGTTCACCGCGCAATATGAGGCAGGTGCCAACCCTGTCGTCATTCTCAACGATCTGGCGGATTTTACCCACCTCGTCACGCGTATGAAATATGTGCCGGATGCAGCGGAAGACCCGTCGCTTTCGGAAGTGGAGCGTGTGCGCGGTGCCGAATTTGCTGATAGCATTGCCGTCTCCACCCTGTCCCGCATCTGGCAGATGCTGCTGAAGGGAATACCGGAAACGGAAAACGCCTCGCGTCCGGCAGGCGCTGCCGAAATGGTGCTGATCCGCCTGTCGCATGCGGCAAATCTTCCTGCACCTGAAGATGCAGCGCGCCGTCTGGCGGAGCTTTCCAATGGTGAGGGCAGCTCTTCGAACGGCGGTCCGTCAGGCGGTGGCGGAAATGGCGGTGGTGCGCGTGCGTACTCATCCACTCAGGCCGTAGCCTCAGCCCAAGCCTCACCGCAGATGCAATCCTCTCCGCAGCCGACAGCCATGTTGCGCGCCGTGCCGGATAGCCGCCCGCAGGAGATGCAGGTTGCGGCACCCCGGACCGAAGAACGACCGGAACCGAAGGTGCCGGTAAAATCGGTGCAGGATATCGCCGATCTCTGCCAGAAGAACCGCGATCCGGTGATGAGGGCGAAGGTTCGCAATTTCGTTCGTCTGGTGCGGCTGGAGCCGGGTCGTCTCGACATGCGGCTTGGCGAAGGCGCACCGGGAACGCTTCCCGGTGAACTCGGCGTCAAGCTGAAGGAATGGACCGGCATCCACTGGATCGTCAGCCTCAGCAAGGAAGAGGGCGAGCCGACGCTGGTCGAGGCCGAAGGCAATGCGCGAAATGCGCGGCTTGTCGATGCGCGTCAGGACCCGGATGTTGCCGCGATCCTCTCGCAGTTTCCCGGTGCCAAGATTACGGACGTGCGTATTCGCGCGCCATTGGTGGAAGAGGCGGATGAGATCGCACCGCCTTCCGTTGCCGAATCCAGCGAAGGTGACATCCTTCCGGGCGACGATATCGAATTCTAATAAGCGGCGGATCGAAAAGTGTGAAGCGGTTTTCGGACAATCCGCCGCTACAACAAAAGAGGAGTTTCAGCCATGCGTGACATCATGGGCATGATGGGCAAGGTCAAGGAAATGCAGGCCAAGATGGAGAAGGTGCAGGAAGAAATTGCCGCACTGGAAGTCCACGGCACATCCGGTGGCGGCCTCGTCACCGTTACACTCAACGGCAAGGGTGAAATGCGCGGCCTCAAGGTCGATCCATCGCTCTTCAAGGAAGACGACGTCGAAATTCTCGAAGACCTGATCGTTGCAGCTCACAAGGATGCAAAGGAAAAGGGTGAGGCGCAGGCGCAGGAAAAGATGGCGGGCATCACTGCCGGTATTCCTCTGCCGCCCGGCATGAAGCTGCCTTTCTAAGAAGCTGCTTGGAAACGGCGCTAAGTCTCGATCATCGCGCGAAAGCGACTGGCAAGGGGCGTGTCGAGAAACGCGACGCGCTCTTCCTCAGACAGGCGGTTGGGCCGGAAGCGCTGCAGGATGACCGGGATCAGCAGTTTCGTCCCCTCATAGGGAACGAAGGTCACGCTTTCGCCAGCCTCTATCATGCCGGGTTTCAGCACCCGGCAGTAAAAGCCGGGATGACCGGCCTCCCGGAACCGTGGGGTAAAATGCGGATCACCGATACGGGCGTTCAATGTGGCGCAGGGTATGCGCGCTGCGGTGACTTCAAGTGTGACCTGCACCAGTTCCAGCCGGTCGCCGACATGAAGTTCTGCGCTGTCGATGCCCTCGATCACCAGATTTTCACCGAAAAATCCGGGCTCGATCTCACGGCGAAGTTCGCGTGACCAGAAATCCAGATCGGCGGAGCCCATGACATAGATGGCCTGATCCGGCCCGCCGTGGTGCTTGCGGTTACAGACGGCATCTCCCACGATGCCAGCCTCATCCACCATGACCGGGCCTTGCAGGGCATGCTTGAAGATGCCGGTCTTCGATGTCTTGCCGGGGAGTGCTCTGGGCTCGGCCCGGCAAACGGCCTGAATTTTCATGACACGCCTTTCGCGCTTGTGATTCCCGTTCAACGATTAATGCAGTAGAAACGCTTCATGGCAAAACGAGTCACTGGTCCTGAAATCGAAAAATTG
This sequence comes from Agrobacterium larrymoorei, assembly GCF_005145045.1. NCBI lineage: Bacteria > Pseudomonadati > Pseudomonadota > Alphaproteobacteria > Hyphomicrobiales > Rhizobiaceae > Agrobacterium > Agrobacterium larrymoorei. Next base: position 68,919 of record NZ_CP039691.1, on the reverse strand, counting down.
ATCCAGCTTCTGGCAAAGGTGCCGGGGCTTGGGCCGCGCTCGGCCCGCCGCGCAGCCCTTCACCTCATCAAAAAGAAGGAACAGCTGCTCGGTCCCCTCGGCCACGCCATGGGCGAAGCCTATGACAAGGTAAAGATCTGCTCCTGCTGCGGCAATGTCGATACGATCGATCCCTGCACCGTGTGTTCGGATGAACGTCGTGACCAGTCCGTCATCATCGTTGTCGAAGATGTCTCGGACCTCTGGGCGCTGGAGCGGGCGGGCGCAATGAACACGGCCTATCATGTTTTAGGCGGCACGCTCTCGCCGCTGGATGGTGTGGGGCCGGAGGACTTGAACATCAAGGGCCTGATCGAGCGCGTCACCGCTGGCGGCATCAAGGAACTCATCATCGCCGTCAACGCCACCGTCGAGGGGCAGGCGACGGCGCATTATATTACCGACCGACTGACCGATCTCGGCGTCAAGATCACCCGCCTTGCACATGGCGTCCCAGTGGGCGGCGAACTGGATTATCTGGACGAAGGCACGCTAACGGCGGCACTTCGTGCACGCACGGCGATTTAGAAGTATTTTCAGCAAACGTGTGACGTGGTTTTGCGTTGGGAAAATGCGTAAACACAGAGTCAGATTATCGAAGGAGACCGAATGCGCGCTCACACCATCGGCCTTGCTATAGCCGCCGCCATCTCGCTTTTGTCATCCGGTTCTGCAATGGCGCAATCCATCCCAACCGGCGCTGCTGCAGCAAAATACGATGCGGAATTCAACGCCTGGCTGAGAAAAGAAATCTGGCCGGAAGCGCGCAAGGCGGGTGTTTCGCAGAAAACTCTCGAAGCAGCGCTGACGGGACTGACGATCAACTGGAAACTGCCGGATGTCATCGTTCCCGGCCAGAAGCCGCCGAAGGAGCAGGCGCAGAGCCAGGCGGAGTTTTCCTCTCCCGGCGCCTACTTCTCCGAAACGCGCCTGCAAGGTCTGGCAGCAACGGGCCGTTCTCTGGCCACCACCCACGCCGCGACACTGAAACGCATCGAGGCGACCTATGGCGTGCCCGGCAATATTGTCGTTGCCATATGGGGCCGCGAGTCCGGTTTCGGTCGCGCCAAACTTCCGAATTCCGTCATCGACGTTTTGGCAACCAAGGCCTATGCCTCCACCCGCAAGGATATGTTCCGCGCCGAGTTGATCGATGCGTTGAAGATTGCCGAAAGCGGGGATGTGCCCGCCTCGCGCATGATGGGATCATGGGCAGGCGCGCTCGGCCAGCCGCAATTCATGCCCTCCAGCTATCTGAAATACGCCGTCGATTTCGATGGTGACGGTCATCGTGACATCTGGAATTCCGTACCTGACGCGCTCGCATCCATCGCTAACTATCTATCGAAGCGCGGCTGGCAGCGCGACCGCGACTGGGGCTTCGAGGTTTCCATACCAGACAATGTATCCTGCGCGCAGGAAGGGCCTGATCTGGCAAAGCCGGTTGCGGAATGGGCGAAGATGGGGATCACCCGCATTTCCGGAAAGGGCTTTCCCGCCAATGACTTGAGTGCCGAGGGCATGATGCTCGTCCCGGCTGGACGCCATGGCCCGGAATTCGTCGTGACGCCGAATTTCTACGTCATCAAGGAATACAACAACTCAGACCTCTACGCGCTCTTCATCGGCAACCTCGCAGATCGCATCGCCTATGGTGCGGGTCCCTTCAAGGCCGAGTGGGGCAATGTCGGCTCCATGTTACGATCCGACGTGCTGGCAATGCAGAAGGCTCTGGTCGCCAGGGGTTACGACGTTGGCAAAGCAGATGGTCTGGCCGGTTTCAAGACACGCCGCTCACTGGGCGACTGGCAGGCAAAGAACGGTTTGCAGCCCACCTGCTTCCCGGATGCTTCTCTAAAGGCAAAGCTGAAGTAAATATCGACCCGCTCAGTGCGGGTCGATATGCGCCTTATGGAAGATATCGTCCTGCGGCGGAATGGCCTGGCGTTCGATCATACGGTGGACACGCGGGCGTGTCTGCCCGCGATGGAGGGTCAGGATACGATCCCAGCTTTCGGCATCTGCCTGCGTGCGGCGGTGATTGTGCCGGACATATTCCACCCATGTCGGGACATGGTAAATCTCGGTCCAGATATCCGGGTTTTCGAGATCCCGCATCAGGCTCCAGTTCTGCGCGCCATCACGTAGGCGAATACGCCGTCGCTCCGCCATGATCGCCATGAATTCCGGCAGATCCGCATCATCGATTTCGTAATCAACCATGATGGCAATGGGTCCGCTGCGCGGCTTCACGTCCAGCCGCAGCGATGGTTCCACGAAGCGGTTGAGCGGATCGAGGTTGAGCGAGGCGAAGGCTGGCATGGTCAGCTTGAAGCCGACGACGACGCCGAGCAACATCAGCGCGCAGGAACAGAGAAGCGAGAAGGTCAGGCCGTGATCTTCGGCCAGTGAGCCCCATAGCCAGCTACCCAGCGCAATGCCGCCGAAGGTCAGCGTCTGGTAAAGCGAAAGAGCACGTCCAACCACCCAGCGCGGAGTGGAAAGCTGGACGATGGTGTTGAAGAGCGAGAGCGCAAGAACCCAGCTGGCGCCGGAAATCGTCAGCACGAGGCTGGTGATGATGGCGTTGGTGCTGATGGCCGTCACACCCGCGCTGAGCGCAAAGCCAAGGAAGGCCACCCGCACGATCCACTCGCTGCTCAGCATCTCGCGCAGCCGGGCGCTGATCAGCGCGCCGCCGATGGCACCGACGCCGAAGGCTCCGAGCATGACGCCATAGGTCAGCGGCCCGCCCTGAACCAGATCGCGCGCCACAAGCGGCATGAGGGCAAGGATGGCACTGGCGGAAAGCCCGAAAAGGAAGCCGCGCACCAGAACCTTGCCGATATTGGGCGACATCGCCACATAGCGCATACCGGCAGATATGGCGGCGAGAAGCTGCTCACGCGGAAGCGTCGACGTGTTCTTCGGCGGCTGCCATTTGACCAGGGCGTAGATCAGCGCGAAATAGCTGAGCGCATTGACGAAGAAGGCCGCGGCAGCACCGGCGGCAGCGACGATGACACCGCCGATGGCAGGACCAACACTGCGGGTGATGTTGAAGCCGACGCTGTTGAGCGTGACCGCGGCTGGCAAGTCTTCGCGTGGGACCATCTCACCGACGGACGCCTGCCAGGAGGGATTGTTGAGCGCCGTGCCGCAGCCGATCATGAAGGTGAAGAACAATAACAGCCATGGCGTCAGCAGGTTGGCCCAGGCGAAGGCGGTGAGCAGCACGGAAGCCACCAGCATCAGAAGCTGGGCCGAGATCATGATGCGCCTGCGGTCGAAACTGTCTGCGAGTGCGCCAGATACCAGAGAGAAGAGCATGATCGGCAACGAGGTGGATGCCTGCACCAGCGCGATCATGTTTTCGGATGTCGAAAGCGCGGTCATCATCCATGCGGCACCCACCGCCTGAATGAGGCCACCGAAATTGGAGGCGAGGCTGGCGAACCATATTCGCTTGTAGGTCGGGTGCCTGAGTGGCGCGAGTGGCGATTTACGGTCCGGCACGAGCGATCCAATTGATTTCAACTGCTGTTCTGGCGCAAGCCACTATAAACGGCGAGGCGGGTAGCGCCACTCATTCAAACTCGCCAGTGGTCATTTTGTGGCAAAAAAATCGAATCTCCGGTTTTAAGCCGTAAACCTTGCAATTCCGGCTACAAGGGTTTATATGCCCATTCAAATTCTTGATCGTCTGATGAAGAGTGGGGCCCGCAAGGCTCCGCTCTTTTTCGTTAGGCGGATTGTTTTATCGGAGCAGATGTTCCGCTTGAGGAAGACCGGAAGAGCATAATGGCAGAAGCCGAACCGAGACTGATAACCGAAACTGGCATCGACCAGCGGATCGCCGAAATCATCGAGCCGGTTTTGACCGGAATGGGTTTCGTTCTTGTCAGAGTTCGACTTTCCAGCCAGAATGGCTCGACTTTGCAGATCATGGCCGAACGCGAGGACGGCACCATGACCGTGGAAGATTGCGAAGCGGTCTCCATGGCCATTTCGCCGGTTCTCGATGTGGAAGATCCGGTCGAGAAAGCGTATCATCTGGAAGTATCGTCGCCCGGCATCGATCGCCCCATGGTGCGCAAGTCGGATTTTGCGCGCTGGCAGGGACATCTCGTCAAGGTCGAGACGTCTATCCTGGTGGATAATCGCAAGCGTTTCCGCGGCAAGATCGCGGAAGTAGAGGCGGACGGTTTCAAGCTCGAGCGTGATCAGATCGGCTATGGTGAAGAGCCGGTCGTGACGATCCCGTTCAACACGCTTTCGGATGCGAAGCTGATTTTGACGGATGACCTTATTCGTGACGCTCTGCGGGCAGACAAGCAGGCCAAGGCCGCCGCTGCTGCGAACCAGAACGAAGAAGCAGACGAAGACTAATTCGAATTAGAGACGCCCCACGGGGCTGTACCCAACGCAAACATGCGACTTATGGAGACAGAAAAATGGCAGTAAGTGCTAACCGGCTTGAGCTTCTGCAGATCGCCGATGCTGTGGCGCGCGAAAAGGTCATCGACCGCGAGATCGTGCTTGCCGCAATGGCCGATGCTATCCAGAAGGCCGCCCGCTCGCGTTACGGCTCCGAAACCAACATTCGCGCCGACATCAACTCCAAGACCGGCGAAATCCGCCTTCAGCGTCTTCTGGAAGTGGTGGAGAAGGCCGAGGATTACGGCACCCAGATTCCGCTTGAACTGGCGCGCGACCGCAATGTCGATGCCAAGATCGGCGACTTCATCGCAGACCCGCTGCCGCCGATGGATTTTGGCCGTATCGCCGCACAGTCTGCAAAGCAGGTCATCGTACAGAAGGTTCGTGAAGCCGAGCGTGACCGCCAGTATGACGAGTTCAAGGATCGTATTGGTGAAATCATCAACGGCACGGTCAAGCGCGTCGAATATGGCAACGTTATCGTTGACCTCGGTCGTGGCGAAGGCATCATCCGTCGTGACGAGATGATTCCGCGTGAAAACCTGCGTTACGGCGACCGCGTTCGCGCCTATGTCTACGACGTTCGTCGTGAACAGCGCGGCCCGCAGATTTTCCTCTCGCGTACCCATCCGCAGTTCATGGTCAAGCTCTTCACCATGGAAGTGCCGGAAATCTACGACGGCATCATCCAGATCAAGTCGGTTGCCCGTGATCCGGGTTCGCGCGCCAAGATCGCCGTGATTTCGAACGATTCCTCCATCGATCCTGTCGGCGCCTGCGTCGGTATGCGCGGTTCGCGCGTTCAGGCCGTTGTCGGCGAGCTTCAGGGCGAAAAGATCGACATCATTCCGTGGAGCCAGGAGCCTGCAAGCTTCATCGTCAACGCGCTGCAGCCTGCGGAAGTGGCCAAGGTCGTTCTGGATGAAGAATCCGAGCGTATCGAAGTGGTGGTGCCGGATGAGCAGTTGTCGCTTGCCATCGGTCGTCGCGGTCAGAACGTCCGCCTCGCTTCGCAGCTGACCGGCTGGGACATCGACATCATGACGGAACAGGAAGAATCCGAGCGTCGTCAGAAGGAATTCAACGAGCGTACCAACCTCTTCATGGAAGCGCTGGACGTTGACGAGATGGTCGGCCAGGTTCTGGCATCGGAAGGCTTCGCGCAGGTCGAGGAACTCGCCTATGTCGAGCTGGACGAAATCTCGTCCATCGATGGCTTCGATGAAGACACCGCTGTTGAAATCCAGACGCGCGCCAAGGAATATCTCGACCGCGTCGAAGCGGAAATGGATGCCAAGCGTCGCGAACTCGGTGTTGCTGACGAGCTGCGCCAGACGACGGTCTGACCTCGCAGATGATGGTTGCCCTCGGTGAAGACGGCATCAAGTCGGTTGAAGACTTCGCAGGCTGTGCGGCTGACGATCTGGTTGGCTGGACCGAACGCAAGGATGGCGAGACGAAGAAGTTCGACGGCATCTTCTCCAAGCTCGACGTTTCGCGCGTCGAAGCTGAGAACATGGTTCTTCAGGCCCGCCTTCTGGCTGGCTGGATCACCGAGGAAGAACTGGCTGCCGAACAGCAGGCTGCGGAAGATGCGGATACGACCGAGGAGGCGGATACCGCTGTTGAGGAATGATTTCGCAGGCGCATGAGCCCGAGGTCGAATCCGACGAGGATTTGGCAGAAGGCAACGCCAATGGGCGTATGTGCATTGTGACACGGCAGAGCGGATCGCCGGATGAGCTGATCCGCTTCGTCGCAGGCCCGAACGGCTCCGTCGTGCCGGACCTGAAACGCCAATTGCCGGGGCGCGGCTGCTGGGTAACCGCAGAGCGCGCCGTGGTCGAAAAGGCAATCGCAAAGAAGCTCTTTGCGCGCGCCTTGAAAACGGATGCCAAGGCAGGGCCGGATCTTCTGGAGATACTGGACCGGCTGATGGTGCAGCAGGTGACGGGCATGATGAACATGGCGCGCAAGGCGGGTCAGTTCATCAGCGGCGCGATGAAGGTGGATGCGGCTGTCCGGTCTGGACAGGCGCTCGCCGTCTTCCACGCCACCGATGCCGCAGCCGATGGTGTCCGCAAACTGGATCAGGCCCGCAAGGCCTGGGTGCTCGGTACGGGCACCGACAAGGAAATACCGTCCTTCAAGCTCTTCACCGGAGCGGAAATGGACGAACTGATGGGCCAGAATGCTTTTATCCATGCCTGCGCGCTTGCGGGACAGGCGGGTGAGGGTGTAGTGAAGCGCGCAAAGATGCTTGAGCGGTATCGCCACGGCGAGAAAACTGAAGCGGAAGTTGGCGCTGCCCGAACGGAACGACAATGATGCGGTTATCGGACAAGACCGGTTTCCGTGTTCGGATGCAGCAATTGAAAGACAGGGCCTGATGGTGTCATCCGGCTCTCGTCTGAAGGAACGGGAACGGAATGACCGATAACAACGACGACAAGACACTCAACGCACAGCCTAAGAAGACGCTCACCCTCAAGCCGGGCGGGTTGAATCAGGGCACGGTGCGTCAGGATATGGGTCGTGGTCGCACCAACGCAGTTGTCGTGGAGACACGCAAGCGACGCCCCATACGTCCTGAAGACGAGAAGCATGTGGCGCCAGCCCCTGTTGTTGCGCAGCAGCCCCGGCCTGCAGCACCTGTTGCTGCGCCAGCCGCGCCGCGTCCGCAGCAACCGGCACCCCGCGTTCATCAGCCGAACAACAATCAGCAGCGCTCGCAGCCATCTTCGCAGCAGCGTCAGCCAGAGCGCCCTCGCGGTGCCGTTCTGCATGACCTTTCTGCCGGTGAAATGGATGCGCGTCGCCGCGCTTTGGCTGAAGCCCAGGCTCGCGATATCGTAGAAGCCAAGCAGCGTGCCGAAGATGAGGCTCGCCGCAAGGTCGAAGAAGAACAGCGCATTGCCGCGGAGAAGGAAGAAGCAGCACGTCGCGCCGCCGAAGAAGCCGCGGCAGCAAAAGCTGCAAGCGAAGCTCCTGCCAAGGTGGAAGAAAAGCCAGCGGAACGCCCGGCAACGACGACGGCTGCTCAGCCGGTGCGTCGCGATGTGCGTCCGCAGTCGCCACGTCCGTCTCCAGCCGCCGCCGCTGCTCCGGCTCCAGACATGCCGGGCCGTGGTGTTCCAGGCGCTCGCCGTACCGATAAGGACGATGACGACGATCGCAATGCACGTCGTACCAGTGCGCCGGCTCGCGGCAAGGTCGTTGCACCTGCGCCCGCCAAGCCTGCTGCCCGTCTGAAGACGGAAGACGAGCGTCGTCGCGGCAAGCTGACTGTTACGTCGAACCTCGATGAAGAAGGTTCGCCACGCGGTCGTTCGCTCGCCTCCATGCGTCGCCGCCAGGAAAAATTCCGCCGCAGCCAGATGCAGGAAACGCGCGAAAAAGTCATGCGCGAAGTCATCCTGCCGGAAACCATCACCATTCAGGAACTGTCGCAGCGCATGGCGGAGCGTGCGGTGGACGTCATCAAGTACCTGATGAAGGAAGGCCAGATGATGAAGCCGGGCGACGTCATCGACGCCGATCTGGCTGAACTGATCGCTGGCGAATTCGGCCACACCGTCAAGCGCGTTTCGGAATCGGACGTCGAAGAAGGTATCTTCAACATTGCCGACGTCGAAGGCGAAATGCAGTCGCGTCCGCCGGTCGTCACCATCATGGGTCACGTCGACCACGGCAAGACCTCGCTGCTCGACGCCATCCGTCAGGCCAACGTCGTTGCTGGTGAAGCCGGTGGCATCACCCAGCATATCGGTGCTTATCAGGTCGAGCAGAACGGCCAGAAGATCACCTTCATCGACACCCCCGGCCACGCTGCCTTCACGGCCATGCGTGCCCGCGGTGCGCAGGCAACCGACATCGCCATTCTGGTGGTTGCGGCTGACGACAGCGTGATGCCGCAGACGATCGAATCGATCAACCATGCCAAGGCCGCCGGTGTTCCGATCATCGTGGCGATCAACAAGATCGACAAGCACGAGGCAAACCCTGAAAAGGTTCGCCAGCAACTGCTCCAGCACGAAGTGTTCGTGGAATCCATGGGCGGTGAAGTGCTGGACGTGGAAGTCTCTGCCAAGAAGAAGCAGGGTCTCGACAAGCTGCTGGAAGCCATCCTGCTGCAGGCCGAAATCCTCGACCTCAAGGCCGACCCGACCCGTACGGCGGAAGGCACGGTCATCGAAGCCGAGCTCGACCGTGGTCGCGGTGCGGTTGCCACCGTTCTCGTCCAGAAGGGTACGCTGAAGCCGGGTCAGATCATCGTTGCTGGCGATCAGTGGGGCCGTGTGCGCGCTCTGGTCAACGACAAGGGTGAGCACGTCAAGGAAGCGGGCCCAGCCATGCCGGTCGAAATTCTCGGCCTGTCCGGTACGCCGTCTGCCGGTGACCGTTTCGCGGTTGTCGAAAGCGAAAGCCGTGCGCGCGAGATTTCCGAGTATCGTCAGCGTCTTGCCCGTGACAAGGCCGTTGCCCGCCAGACCGGCCAGCGCGGTTCGCTCGAGCAGATGATGAGCCAGCTACAGACTTCCGGCATGAAGGAGTTCCCGCTGGTCATCAAGGCCGACGTGCAGGGTTCCGTCGAAGCGATCATCGCATCGCTCGAAAAGCTCGGCACCGACGAAGTGCGCGCACGCATCGTTCATTCGGGCGCAGGCGCCATCACGGAATCGGATATTTCTCTTGCAGAAGCATCCAACGCCGCGATCATCGGCTTCAACGTCCGTGCGAATGCACAGGCACGCACCGCGTCCGAGCGTGCTGGCATCGAAATCCGCTACTACAACATCATCTACGATCTGGTGGATGACGTGAAGGCGGCGATGTCTGGCCTCCTGTCGCCGGAACGTCGCGAGACCTTCCTCGGCAATGCCGAAATCCTCGAAGTCTTCAACATCACCAAGGTCGGCAAGGTTGCCGGTTGCCGTGTGGTCGAAGGCAAGGTGGAACGTGGTGCAGGCGTTCGTCTGGTTCGCGACAACGTCGTCATCCACGAAGGCAAGCTCAAGACGCTCAAGCGCTTCAAGGACGAAGTCAATGAAGTGCCGGTCGGCCAGGAATGCGGTATGGCCTTCGAAAACTACGAAGACATTCGCGCAGGCGACACGATCGAGTGCTTCCGCGTGGAGCATATTACCAGAACGCTCTAAGCGCTCTGCTTGATTGACTGAATTGTAGCGAGCGCTGGCTTTACCGGCGCTCGCTGAATTTTAAGGGTACCCGGCAAAAGACGGCTTTAGCGGTCTTCAGCCAGACGGTGCTTAACCAGAAGCTTGGGCGACATCTCAATTCCGTTTCCCATAATGCTGAGGCAAGAATAACAATGGCAAAAGCAACATCATCCGCACCCTCCCAACGCATGTTGCGCGTTGGTGAACAGGTGCGCGCTGCGATCACCCAGATTCTCCAGCGCGGCGAAGTGCGTGACGACCTGATCGAGAAGACAATCATTTCCATTTCGGAAGTCCGCATGTCTCCCGATCTGAAGATCGCCACCGCCTATGTGACTCCACTCGGCGTTGCCGATCACACCGATACGATCGCGGCGCTGAACCGGCATGCCAAATACCTGCGCGGCAGGCTGGGTCCGCATTTGCAGCAGTTCAAATACGTGCCTGAACTTCGCTTCCGCGACGATACCAGCTTTGACAATTACAAGAAGATCGATGCCCTGCTGCGCTCTCCCGAAGTGCAGCGCGACCTCGGACCTTCCAACGAAAAAGACGACGAACAGAACTGAAGAATGTCCAAACCACGCAAACAGCAGAACCGCAAACCCAAGGGCCGCCCGATTTCCGGTTGGCTCATCCTCGACAAGCCGTTCGACTTCGGCTCCACCGAAGCCGTTTCCAAGATCAAGTGGCTTTTCAACGCGCAGAAGGCAGGCCACGCCGGAACGCTCGATCCGCTCGCCTCCGGCATGCTGCCGATTGCGCTCGGCGATGCCACAAAGACCGTGCCTTACGTCATGGACGGTCGCAAGATTTACGAGTTCACCGTCAGCTGGGGTGAAGAGCGCACGACGGACGATATGGAAGGGGAGGTCCTCAACACCTCCGACACCCGTCCGAGCGAGCAGGATGTCCGTGATCTCTTGTCGAAATATACCGGCACGATCCTCCAGATCCCGCCGCAGTTTTCCGCCATCAAGATTGCCGGTGAGCGCGCCTATGATCTGGCCCGCGAGGGTGAGATCGTTGAAATACCCGCTCGTGAAGTCGAAGTTCATCGCCTGACGCTGCTGGCATGCCCGGATGAGAATACCGCGCATTTCGAAGTGGAATGCGGCAAGGGCACCTATGTTCGTGCGCTGGCGCGTGACATGGGTCGCGATCTCGGCTGCTACGGTTTCATTTCCGAGTTGCGGCGCTCCATGGTCGCGCCCTTTGCCGAAGACGTGATGGTGCCGCTGGAAAAGCTGACGGAACTGGAAACCATCGAAGACCGCGACGAGCGCCTCGCAGCTCTCGACGCTTACCTCATCGATACGTCCGAAGCCCTGTCCTCACTGCCGCATCTGATCATCAATGATGATCAGGCGCATCGCCTGAAAATGGGCAATCCCATCCTGCTGCGTGGTCGCGATGCGCCGACGCAGGAATCGGAAGCCTATGCTACCGCGCGCGGCAGGCTGATCGCGATTGGCGAGATCGGTCAGGGCGAGTTCCGTCCCAAGCGCGTCTTCGGCTGAAACCAGTTAAAAGAGGCGAAGAGCTAAGCCTCTTTCATTTGCACCCGGAATGGTTTATAGGCACCGCCAGCTAGGCGTTGCCTTTGCTATTGAATGGCCAGTGCTGGACGACATCCCGGCACGTGGCGTCCCGTTTTCCTTAAAATAGAAAGGATATCACGATGTCGATTACTGCAGAGCGCAAAGCCGCCCTCATCAAGGAATATGCAACGAAGGAAGGCGACACCGGTTCGCCTGAAGTTCAGGTCGCAATCCTGACCGAGCGGATCAACAACCTGACCGAACACTTCAAGGGCCACAAGAAGGACAACCACTCTCGTCGTGGCCTTCTGACGCTGGTTTCCAGCCGCCGTTCGCTTCTCGACTATCTGAAGAAGAAGGACGACGCCCGTTACACGAAGCTGATCGGCGCCTTGGGCATTCGCCGCTAAAACCTGACCGGCGGGCCACCTCTTGAAGGTGCCCGTCGGTTTTTCATCCGGCACCATGCCGGAAAACGAAGACGGGCCGGATGGGCCGGAGCCGTCTGAACCAACCGATGACCTGTCATGGGGCAGGATTGCAGGACGCTTGTCACCGAACACGGTGGCGCTCTTTTAAAAGCCTCCCGCTGTCTTGCCCGTGATTTGGTTCGCAGCCGCTCTTTTCAAAAAGCGCGGCGACAAGAAGGACAAGATATGTTCAATCAACATTCCGTGGAAATCGAATGGGCAGGCCGCCCGCTGAAGCTGGAAACGGGCAAGGTTGCCCGTCAGGCTGACGGCGCCGTCATCGCCACCTATGGCGAGACGATGGTTCTCGCAACCGTCGTTTCCGCAAAGTCTCCGAAGCCGGGCCAGGACTTCTTCCCGCTGACGGTCAACTATCAGGAAAAGACCTACGCTGCCGGTAAGATCCCAGGCGGCTACTTCAAGCGCGAAGGCCGTCCAAGCGAAAACGAAACGCTCGTTTCCCGCCTGATCGACCGCCCGATCCGCCCGCTCTTCCCTGAAGGCTACAAGAACGACACGCAGGTCGTCGTCACGGTTATCCAGCACGATCTGGAAAACAACCCGGACGTTCTGTCGATGGTTGCCGCTTCCGCAGCGCTGACGCTTTCCGGCGTTCCCTTCATGGGCCCGGTCGGCGGCGCGCGCGTCGGCTACATCAACGGCGAATATGTTCTCAACCCGCATCTCGACGAGATGGACGAGTCCGTTCTCGACCTCGTCGTTGCCGGTACGCAGGACGCCGTTCTGATGGTCGAGTCCGAAGCCAAGGAACTCAACGAAGAGATCATGCTCGGCGCCGTCATGTTCGGCCACAAGGGCTTCCAGCCGGTTATCGACGCGATCATCAAACTCGCTGAAGTCGCCGCCAAGGAGCCGCGCGAATTCGAACCGGAAGATTTCTCCGCTCTCGAAAACGAAATGCTCGGCCTTGCCGAAGCAGAACTGCGTGATGCCTACAAGATCACCGAAAAGGCTGCCCGCTACAACGCCGTCGACGCCGTAAAGGCGAAGGTCAAGGCGCACTTCCTGCCGGAAGAAGGCGAAGCCAAGTACACGCCCGAAGAAATCGGCGCTGTCTTCAAGCACCTTCAGGCGAAGATCGTTCGCTGGAACATTCTCGACACCAAGAGCCGTATCGACGGTCGCGATCTCTCCACGGTTCGTCCGATCATCTCGGAAGTCGGCCTTCTGCCACGCACGCATGGTTCGGCGCTCTTCACGCGCGGCGAAACCCAGGCCATCGTTGTTGCCACACTCGGCACTGGCGAAGACGAGCAGTATGTCGACAGCCTGACCGGCATGTACAAGGAACGCTTCCTGCTGCATTACAACTTCCCGCCCTACTCGGTCGGTGAAACGGGCCGCATGGGCTCCCCAGGCCGTCGCGAAATCGGCCACGGCAAGCTGGCATGGCGCGCAATCCGCCCAATGCTGCCATCTGCCGAGCAGTTCCCCTACACGCTGCGCGTCGTCTCGGAAATCACCGAGTCCAACGGTTCGTCCTCCATGGCAACCGTTTGCGGCACCTCGCTCGCTCTGATGGATGCAGGCGTTCCTCTGGCAAAGCCGGTTGCCGGTATCGCCATGGGCCTGATTCTCGAAGGCGACCGTTTCGCGGTTCTCTCCGATATTCTCGGTGACGAAGATCACCTCGGCGACATGGACTTCAAGGTTGCCGGTACGGCAGACGGCATCACCTCGCTGCAGATGGACATCAAGATCGCCGGTATCACCGAAGAGATCATGAAGGTTGCTCTGGAGCAGGCTCAGGGCGGTCGCACGCACATTCTCGGCGAAATGGCCAATGCCATCACCGAGAGCCGCGGCCAGCTCGGCGAATTCGCACCGCGTATCGAAGTCATGAACATTCCGGTCGACAAGATCCGTGAAGTCATCGGCTCCGGCGGTAAGGTCATTCGCGAAATCGTCGAAAAGACCGGCGCGAAGATCAACATCGAAGACGACGGCACCGTCAAGATCGCTTCCTCTTCCGGCAAGGAAATCGAAGCGGCCCGCAAGTGGATCCACTCCATCGTGGCAGAGCCGGAAGTTGGCCAGATCTACGAAGGCACGGTCGTCAAGACCGCAGACTTCGGCGCATTCGTCAACTTCTTCGGCGCACGTGACGGCCTCGTTCACATCTCGCAGCTGGCTTCCGAGCGCGTTGCCAAGACCTCCGACGTCGTCAAGGAAGGCGACAAGGTTTGGGTCAAGCTGATGGGCTTCGATGAGCGCGGCAAGGTTCGCCTCTCCATGAAGGTTGTCGACCAGGCAACCGGCAAGGAAGTCGTTGCTGAAAAGAAGAGCGAAGGCGACGCTGCCGCCGAATAAGGCGGTACCGCTTTCTCATAATCGAGGCGCGGGTTCTGCCCGCGCCTTTTTTCTATTTGTTCTAACGCATTATCCGCACGCAAAACCGCTTCACACTTTTGCTGGAAATGCACTTAAGGATGCTCCTATGAGCCGTGACGCTATCAAAACCCTGTTCCACCCCTTCGCTGCAAACATGCTGGAAGCGCCGAAAGCTGGCGAGCGCGTGTTGTTTCTGGGCGCAGAAGCAGGCGCGCCCCGGCTGGAAGGCTTCGACGCCGAAATCGTCGCGGTTCAAAATCTGCGTCCGCTTTACCGCGCCCTCCAGGCTTCTGGCGCTGAGGTTACGCCAGAGATTTCCGGCGAAGATTACGACGCGGCTTTCGTTCTCTGCGGCAAGCACCGTGGCGAAAACGAGAACCGCATGGCGGAAGCCTTGAAGCGCGTAAAGGCGGGTGGGCTCATCGTTGCTGCCGGTTCCAAGGAAGACGGCATCGTCACGTTGCGCAAGACGCTGGCCAAGCTGGGGATCGAGGCCGAATCCACACCGAAATATCATGGCGTCGCACTCTGGTTCACGAAGCCGGAGGATGCTTCTGCTGCGATTTCGAAGCTGGAGCAGAAGCCGGTCACCATCGAAAACCGCTTTACCGCCATGCCCGGCATGTTCTCGCATGATCGCGTCGATGATGGCTCGGAACTGCTCGTTTCCCGCCTGCCGACGGAGTTCGATGGCAATGCGGCCGATTTCGGTGCTGGTTGGGGCTATCTCTCGGTCATGCTGGCCGAGAAGTCGCCGCGCACAGCCCGCATCGATCTGTTCGAAGCGGATTGGAATGCGCTGGAATTTGCCAAGAACAACCTGCTGGAGAACAATCCCCGCCTGACGGCCCGCTTCTTCTGGCAGGATCTGGTGGCTGAGCCGCCAAAGGAAAAATACGATCTCATCATCATGAACCCGCCCTTCCATGCAGGCGGACAGGCGGCTGAACCGGCACTGGGTCAAGCGATGATCAAGACGGCTGCGGGCGCATTGCGCAGCGGCGGCAAGCTGCTGATGGTCGCCAATCGTGGCCTGCCCTATGAGCCGATCCTTGCCAGCGAATTCCGCAAGAGCGAAGAAGTGTGCCGCAATGCCCGCTTTAAGGTTTTGAGCGCGCAGAAATAGTTATCAGTTGGGGCCGCGAATGCGGCCTCAGCTTAACAACCAGGCCCAGAGCGAAACCGACAGCACGCCGAAAAGCGTCGAGATGCTGATCGTGGATGCCGCGATGCTGTGGCCTATGCCGAAGCGGTTGGCAAGCAGCCAGGAATTGATGCCCGTCGGGACGCAGGATGTCAGCACCAATGCTGCTGTCCATGCCGGGCTGAGGCCCAACAGATGCGCGGTGAGCCAGACGCAGGCTGGCATCAGAAGCAGCTTGAAGGTGGTCATGGTCACCGCGATCCGCAGATTGCCGCGGATCGGATATTTCGTCAGCGCCATGCCGAGCGAAATCAGCGCCGCAGGCCCGGCCATACTGGCAATCTGATCGATCACCGTCGCCATGACGCCCGGCATGGGCGAACCGATCATATTGAAGCTCAAGCCCAGCAGGAGCGCGATCACCAGCGGGTTCGTGGCAAGGTTTCTGCCAACCTGCTTCAGCACAGCCAGCGCGCTGCGCTTCTCCCCACCGATGACTTTATGGGTTGCATCTTCCATCAGCACCGTACCGGCAATCATCATGATCGGCAGGTGGATGACGAGGAGGATGGAGATGGCGACAATGCCGTCATTGCCGACGGAACGGCCAACAAGCGGCAGGCCGATAAAGATGTTATTCGCGAAGGACGACGATATCCCTGCAATCACCGCGACGCGCAAATCCTGTTTAAAGACATGCTTCGTCACCATCTGGCCGAGGGTCCAGGTGATGGTCACTCCCGTAAAATAGGTGATCCAGAGTTTGAACGGAGATGCGCCGTGGAAATCGGCGGTAGCAAGCGTGCGAAAAATCAGCGCGGGCACCGCAATCTTGAACACGAAGTCACTGAGAATATCGCTGGCATCCGCCTTGAAGAGCTTCGCCTTTACCGTCAGCCATCCGATCAGAATGAGAATGAAGATCGGAGCGACATTGGCGGCAACAGCATACATCAGGCAGGACTTTCGAGGCGGCTATGCGGAAGGTCCTCATCATGTACAGGAAAGAGCAGGGGCACGAAACCGCTTTTATTCTGACAGTGCACAGGTCTGGCATGGCCCAGAAAAGGAAAAAGCGGGGATCAACCCCGCTTAGCCCGGTGCCTCGCCAGTACATCCGTGTCGAGACAGTTACTGTATAGCAGCCTTTCATGACGGCCAGATGACGTAAAATGAGGCCGGACAACCGGAAGTCTCAGGGCGCCTTCGCCTTTTCTCTTTTATTGTCGGCAGAAATCTTTAAGACCAAGTTCCGGATAACGCATCCGTCGATGCGGTTCGGACAAGAGGCTCATGACAAAATTCGACGTACTCACCGTTGGCAACGCCATCGTGGACATCATTTCCCGCTGCGACGACAAATTTCTCAATGATAACGCCATTACCAAGGGCGCGATGAACCTGATCGATGCCGAGCGCGCCGAACTGCTTTATTCGCTGATGGGCCCGGCACTCGAAGCCTCTGGCGGCAGCGCCGGCAACACGGCAGCCGGCATCGCCAATTTTGGCGCAAGTGCTGCCTATTTCGGCAAGGTTGCGGAAGACCAACTGGGAGAAATCTTCCAGCACGATATCCGCGCGCAGGGCGTCCATTTCGAAACCAAGCCTGAAGGCACCTTTCCGCCAACCGCCCGTTCCATGATCTTCGTGACCGAGGACGGCGAACGCTCTATGAACACCTATCTCGGCGCCTGCGTGGAGCTCGGCCCGGAAGATGTCGAGCCGGAAGTGGTCGCAGAGTCGAAGGTCACCTATTTCGAAGGCTATCTTTGGGACCCGCCACGCGCCAAGGACGCGATCCGCGATTGCGCGCGCATCGCCCACGAAAACGGTCGCGAAGTTTCCATGACGCTCTCCGACAGCTTCTGCGTCGGCCGCTATCGCGATGAGTTTCTGGACCTGATGCGCTCCGGCACGGTCGATATCGTTTTCGCCAACAAGCAGGAAGCATTGTCGCTTTACGAGACCGAAGATTTCGATCTGGCGCTGACGAAAATCGCCGAGGATTGCAAGATCGCGGCTGTGACGATGAGCGAAGACGGTGCCGTCATCGTGCGCGGAACCGAACGCGTGAAGGTGGATGCCTATCCGGTGCACGATGTCGTGGATACGACCGGCGCGGGCGATCTCTTCGCTTCCGGCTTCCTCTTCGGCTACACGCAGGGTCGTTCGCTGGAAGACAGCGGCAAGCTCGGATGCCTTGCGGCAGCAGCCGTCATCCAGCAGATCGGCCCACGCCCAATGTCATCACTGAAGGCGCTGGCCGAGAAGCACGGTCTTCTCTGAAGACCTTGCTTACTTGAAAGCCTCTCCCGGGTAAGCGCCCCAGATTTCGCCCTGAGATACCCAGCCAGACACCTGGCTGGCTTCCGCCTTGCACCAGTCGCCATTGCATTCCCCGATGCGGATCTGCACGCCGGGCTCCAGCTTGGCAACGACACCGGCACCGGATTGCGGCTCGCGGCGCATGTTCACATAAACGTCCTTGCCCTTGCCGCGCATCCATGGAGCGGCAACGGCGGTTCGTTCGCCGGAAAGCAGCGCCTGGTTCACCCAGCCCTCGGTGCCATCGGCATCGCGGATGCGGCGCCAGTTTTCGTATTCCTGAATGATTTCCACCGGCATGCCGGACTTCATATACATCCAGGACACGGCATAATCCGTGCTGGGGCCAATGCGCATATTGACGCGTCGGGATTTCAGGCTGACGAAACGCGGCAGCGGCAGGCCGCTTGCGCCCTTGGCCGCGCCCTGCGCCATGACGGGCGTGCTTGCGGCATCGAGAAAACCCAGCGACAATGCAATGCAAACAATAGAAACAATGCTACGCATGCCGGTTTCCGTTTCCTTGCGTTCTAGCAATAAGATGACAATCGGGCCACCATGTCCAAAACCGGCGACGGCAACTGCGAGATTTGTTTGTCTTCGCCGGTGGGTCTGGTAGAAACGCCCTTGATGAGAAATTATCGCTCTTTTTGGTTAACGACCTCTGAACACGGTGCCTGCTGACAATGACGAATAAAAAGAGACCGACCGTCTATTTGACCCGCAAATTGCCGGATGTCGTTGAAACCCGCATGCGTGAATTGTTCGAGGCCGAACTGAACATCGAGGATAAGCCGCGCTCGGAAGCAGAGCTTGTGGCGGCGATGCAGCGTGTGGACGTTCTTGTCCCGACCGTGACGGACCGCATCACAGCAGCGATGATCGATCAGGCCGGTCCTCAACTGAAATTGATTGCCGGTTTCTCCAACGGCATAGACCACATCGATGTGGACGCGGCTGCGCGCAAGGGCATCACTGTCACCAATACGCCGAATGTTCTGACCGAAGACAGCGCGGATATGACCATGGCGTTGGTACTTGCCGTGCCGCGGCGTCTGGTCGAAGGAACGCGCGTGCTGGCCAATGGCGCAGAAGACTGGCGTGGCTGGTCGCCCACCTGGATGCTGGGCCGGCGTCTTTCGGGTAAGCGGATCGGCATCGTCGGCATGGGCCGCATCGGCACCGCAGTTGCCCGCCGCGCCAAGGCTTTCGGGCTGTCGATCCACTATCACAACCGCAAGCGCGTCAACCCGGCAACGGAAGCGGAGCTGGAAGCGACCTATTGGGACAGTCTCGACCAGATGCTCGCGCGCGTCGATATCGTCTCGGTCAATTGCCCCTCGACACCTGCGACCTACCACCTGATTTCGGCACGCCATTTGGCGCTGATGCAGCCGACGAGCTACATCGTCAACACGGCGCGTGGCGATATTATCGATGAGGCGGCGCTCATTCGCTGCCTGCAAAGCGGCAAGATTGCCGGGGCCGGTCTGGACGTTTATGAGAACGAACCCGCCGTCAATCCGAAGCTCATCAAGCTGGCGAAAGAGGGCAGGGTGGTTCTGCTGCCGCATATGAGCTCGGCCACTATCGAGGGCCGGATCGATATGGGTGACAAGGTCATCATCAACATCCGCGCTTTCTATGACGGCCACAGGCCGCCGAACCGCGTGCTGCCGGGCCGCGCCTGATCAAGTATCAGGCGAGCCGCTTCATCATTTCGATGGAGGTCGTTCGGTCAAACCCCGCATGCGCATTTTCGGCAGTTTTCACGAAGCCCCAGGACGTGAACTGCCGGTGATTGCCGATAAGTTCGATGCGCGTTTCCAGGCGCAGGCTGGGAACGCCAAGCTGATGTGCCGTTTCTTCAGCCGCCTTGAGCATGGCACGACCGATGCCGCGACCTTGTGCGCCGGGCGAAACGGCAAGCTTCCCGACATAAAGAGACGCGGCTTCCGGCTTGCAGAAAATGCAGCCGAGCATCTCGGTCTCATCGAACGCAACGAAGGCAATTTCATCCTTGATTTTCTGGCGCAAACTATCCGGCGTCAAACGATGCGCGGATGAGGGCGGGTCGATCACGCCATCCATATAGGCGAAGGACGACATGATGAGCGCCAGCAGTTCGTTCGTCCGGTCGAAGCTTTCGTCAATTCGAACAATCTCTGTCATGCTTTTTCCCGGCGTCTCTTGTAGCGAACAGTTTCGAAGCGGGCAGCAAGCGCATCGTAAAGAAGCAGTCGTCCGACCAGCGGTTCGCCGGTCTCGGTGATCAGCTTGATCGCTTCCATCGCCATGGTCGTGCCGATGACGCCCGTCAGTGCACCGACGATACCGGTTTCGGCGCAGGAGGGAATGAGGCCTTCGGGCGGTGGGGCGGGAAAGAGATCGCGATAGCGGGGCAGCAGATTGCCATCCGGCCCATTCTCATAAGGCTTCAGCACGGTCACCGAGCCATCGAAGCGTCCCACCGCTCCCGTCACCAGTGGTACGCGCGCTGTCTCGGCGGCATCCGCAGCGGCATAGCGCGTATCGAAATTGTCCGATCCATCGATGACGAGATCGAAGGATTTCAGGTGGTCATGCGCCCAGACAAGCGAAAAACGCTCCTCGAAATGGATGGTGCGAACATGCGGGTTGAGCCGTAAAATGGTGCGCCTCGCACTCTCGGTCTTCTGCTCGCCAATCGTTCCGGTGTCGTGGATCACCTGTCTCTGGAGGTTGGACAGGGAGACGATGTCATCATCGATAATGCCCAGCGTGCCGACGCCTGCGGCTGCAAGATAATAGAGGACCGGAGCACCCAGCCCGCCGGCACCGATGACCAGAACCTTGGCCGCTTTCAGCCGCTGCTGGCCGATGCCGCCGATTTCGGGCAACAGGATATGGCGCTTGTAACGCTCGATTTCTTCGGGGCTCAGTGCTTCCACGAGACGATCTCCGGCTTATTGCAGGTGAAGCCTATCCCAACACGCTGCCATGGGACACGGTAAAAAACTGCGCGCGATCTTCAAGCGCCGAAAACATCGAAGCATCCGTGCCTGTCATGAAACTCTGACTGCCCAGCGCATGGATGAGATCAAACAGCGCAGCGCGTCGGCCTTCATCCAGATGCGCGGCGATCTCGTCCAGAAGCAGGATCGGTGCGTAACCGGTCATATTGGCAGTCAGCTGCGCATGCGCCAGCACGAGACCGACGAGCAGGGCCTTCTGTTCGCCGGTGGAGCAGCGCGCCGCATCCATGTCCTTCTCCGCATGGCGCACGAAAAGATCGGCGCGATGCGGCCCATCCAGCGTGCGCCCGGCGCCCGCGTCGCGGTAACGGGTGTCGCGAAGCGTGGCGAGATACTCGTCCTCCAGATCGACGGCGGGGCGATGAAACTGGCCATCGAAAAAGCCGGAGAGGGTGAGCGATGCTTTCGGAAAGCTGGTATCGTCCGACCTGCTTTCGATCAAAGCGCGCAGCAGGCCAAGCATTTCGTGGCGGGCGACTGCCATGGCGATGCCGAGCTCGGCCATCTGCTTTTCGATACCGTCCAGCCAGACCGGATCGAAGCGGCCATCCGAAAGAAGCCGGTTGCGCTGGCGCATGGCCTTGTCGAAATCGCTCGCACGCCGCCCGTGGGAGGGATCGAGCGACAAAACGAGACGGTCGAGAAAGCGGCGGCGATCCGAGGATGATCCGGTAAAAAGACCATCCATGGACGGTGTCAGCCACAAAACGCGCAGATGATCGGTCAACTCATCGACGGATTTGACGGGCGTACCGTTCAGCCGCAGGCGGCGGGCGGGAGATTCCGCATCGCCATCGATGCCCGTCCCAATCGCAACCTCGCCATCCATGCCGATGACATCGGCGAAGATGGAAAAACCTGCATGTTCCGCACCGACGCGGGTGACGTCGGACAGGACGGCGCGCCGCAGCCCCCGCCCGGGGGAGAGAAAGGAAACGGCTTCCAGAAGGTTCGTCTTGCCGGAACCATTGTCTCCCGTCAGCACCACATGCCGCGCATCCAGCCGCAAAGATGCCTCCGCGTAATTGCGGAAATCCGTAAGTTTGAGGCGGGAAAGAGAAACCTTGGCTGTCATGCCACTTCCAGAATCGTCATGCCTTACGACCTACAGCATCGAGCCGCAAATCGAAACGAACTTTCACATGTGGGAACGGGATTTGCCTGCCATTTCAGCGACTACCTGTTGAGGCAAAGAAGCTTCCGTTTACGTCAGCGTCGATTTCGTTGCCAGCCGCCAAATTAGTCGCTATCCATGCTGCTCCCACCTGTCGGATATAGTCCATGCGTAAGCTTTTTCCACTGTTCCTCGCTTTGTCGTTGCTGAATTCCTGCGCCACCCGGCCAGGGGCGGATGTGCTTCAGGCCGTCAATACCAGAAAGACAGGAACGAAGACGATTGAAGCCTTTGTCGTCAGCACGCGCGAGCAGAAGGAAGGCAAGACGCTGGCCTTTGGAGCCGGAAGGGCCGAAGCGCCCAACTATGCCCGCTTCGATATCTCCATTCCGTCTGACCACAAGAAGGGCAAGATTGAATGGGCAAGCGGGAAGCCGGATGCCGCGACGGATTTTGTGGTGACACGGCAGGCGATGCTGTCCAGAAACGCGTTCA
Organism: Agrobacterium larrymoorei; assembly: GCF_005145045.1. Taxonomy (NCBI): domain Bacteria; kingdom Pseudomonadati; phylum Pseudomonadota; class Alphaproteobacteria; order Hyphomicrobiales; family Rhizobiaceae; genus Agrobacterium; species Agrobacterium larrymoorei. The sequence continues at coordinate 46,805 of NZ_CP039691.1, read as the reverse complement.
ACGACGATCTCGGCAACATCCTGAAATCCGGCAAGGATGTCGGCCTTTTCGTGCACGGTTACAATTACAGCTATCAGGAGGCGCTGTTTCGGGCGACGCAGATGGCAGCGGATGCAGATATCAATGGCGTCCCGCTGGTCTTTTCCTGGCCGTCGCTTGCCGATGTCACCGGATATGTTGCCGACAAGGAATCTGCTACCTATTCCCGCGATGCGCTGGCGCAGGTTCTGACCGATCTCGCCCGAAAGTCGCCGCGCAAGAACATCATCGTCTTCGGGCACAGCATGGGCGGCTGGCTGGTCATGGAAGCTCTGAGACAGTTGCGCCTCGAAGGCCGAAACGACGTGATTGCCAAGCTGCAGGTGGTGCTTGCAGCGCCCGATATCGATACGGATGTCTTCCGCAAGCAGATCGAAGTCGTCGGGCGTCTCGATCCGCCGCTTACCGTTCTGGTCTCAAAGGACGATCGGGCGCTGATGGCATCGTCCTTCCTTGGCGGAGAGCGAAGCCGTCTCGGCGCACTCGATGTGACCGACCCCGAAATCAGCAAAGCCGCTGAGAAGGCAGGCGTTCAACTGGTCGATATTTCGGAACTGGATTCCACCGATGGGCTGAACCACGACCGCTACGCCAATCTTGCGGCACTCCTGCCAAAGCTGGATGAGAAGCGTCGCGGCGGTTCGAATGATCTCGGTCGGGCGGGTGCGTTCGTCTTCGATGCGGTCGGTGCCACCATCTCCAGCCCGTTCCGTCTGGCAAGCAAGGTCGTCAACCCAAACTGACGGTCCGCATCAACTCCAGATATCGATGCTGATATCGGCGGCACGCGAATGTTCTACCACCCGCTTCCCGTTGGGAAGGTCGTTCTCGTAGAGCTTCGCCTGTATCGCGGCCTCGTCAAGCCCATAACCGATCCAGCGGTCACGCAGACGCTGTTCGAGAACCTCGTAGGAAGGTCCGACGAAAATCGACATGTCGAAGCTATCTCTCAACCGGTCCCAGGGGGACTCGTCCAGAAGCAGATAGTTGCCTTCCGCCAAAATAAAGCGGGTATTGGGCGAGATGGCGCGGGCCGACGCAATGGCAATTTCGCGGGACCGGTCGAAAACCGGCACCAGCACCTCTTCGTCGGCCTGTCGAACGGCTTTGACGATATCGATGAAACCGCGAACGTCGAAGGTTTCCGGTGCGCCTTTTCGTGGACGCAGGCCTCGGCTTTCGAGGATGCCATTGTCCATGTGAAATCCATCCATGGGAAGGACTTCGGCCAGTTCTCCACGCGAGATGAGGCTATCACGCAACGCATCTGCGAGCGTGGACTTGCCGGCCCCGGGAGGGCCGGCAATGGCAAGAATGAAACGCTTCGATTGAGCGGCCCGTCTCAGGATATCATCCGTCAGCGCCGCAAGCGTGGTCGTCATGCCGCAAGAACCTCTCTTGGGGCTTCCTTTGCGCCGGTCATGAAGGCCACGGCATCCGACATGGTGTAGTCCTTCGGATTGATGACGCAGAGACGCTTGCCAAGACGGTGGATGTGGATGCGATCCGCCACTTCGAAGACATGCGGCATGTTGTGCGAAATCAGAACGATCGGCAGACCTCTGGAACGGACGTCCTGAATGAGTTCCAGCACGCGGCGGCTTTCCTTGACGCCAAGTGCCGCTGTCGGTTCGTCGAGGATCACCACCTTGGAGCCGAAGGCCGCAGCGCGGGCCACGGCAACGCCCTGGCGCTGACCGCCCGACAGTGTTTCCACTGCCTGATTGATGTTCTGGATCGTCATCAGGCCGAGTTCGGAAAGCTTGTCGCGAGCAAACTTTTCCATCGCAGGACGGTCGAGTGCGCGGAACAGGCTGCCCCGGATGCCTGGCTTGCGAATCTCGCGACCGAGGAACATGTTGTCCGCAATCGAAAGCGCAGGTGACAAAGCAAGGTTCTGGTACACCGTTTCGATACCCGCCTTGCGGGCTTCGATGGGCGAGCGGAAATTGACCGTCTGGCCTTCCAGCTGGATCTCGCCCTCATCGGGAGAGATCGCGCCGGAAATCGCCTTGATCAGCGAGGATTTGCCCGCGCCATTGTCTCCGATGACGGCGAGGATTTCGCCGGGGTAGAGATCGAAATCGGCATGATCGAGGGCAGTGACGCGACCGTAGCGCTTGACGAGACCGCGCGCGGTGAGAATGGGGTTCTGTGCCATCAGCCTGCTACCTTTCTGATCCATTGATCGATTGCTACGGCGGTAATGATCAGCACGCCGATGAGCAGATAGGTCCATTGAGGATCGGTTCCGATGAGGCGAAGTCCAAGCGAGAAGACACCGACGATCAACGCGCCGAACAACATGCCGAGAATGGAGCCGCGACCGCCGAAGAGCGAGAGGCCACCGATCACGACGGCGGTGATGGATTCGATATTGGCGAACTGCCCGGCAGTTGGCGAAACGGAACCGATACGTCCGATCAGGGCCCAGCCCGCAAGGGCGCAGATGATGCCGGAGAGCGTATAGACCGCAATCAGCATTCGCTTGACGTTGACGCCCGCAAGCTCAGCCGCTTCGGGGTCGTCACCCACGGCATAGACATGGCGTCCCCATGCCGTGCGGTTCAGCACGTACCAGAGAAGCGCCACGAGAAGGCCCATGGCAATGACGCCATAGGTGAAGACCGCGCTGCCGAGACGAACACTTTCTCCGAAGAACTGGAGCAAAGGTGCCTGCTGGGCGATATCCTGCGAACGGATGGTTTCGTTGGCGGAATAGAGGAAGTTCGAGGCAAGAACGATCTGCCACATGCCAAGCGTAACGATGAAGGGCGGCAGCTTCATGCGCGAGACGAGCACGCCATTGATGAAGCCACAGAGCGCGCCAACGGCAAAGCCGCAGAGAATGGAAAGGGTAGGGGGCAAGCCATAGCGGAAGGTGAACTGGCCCATCACGACGGAAGACAGCACCATGATCGCGCCGACGGAAAGATCGATACCCGCAGTCAGGATGACCAGCGATTGCGCCGCACCCACGATACCGACGATGGCGACCTGCTGCAGGATCAGCGTCAGCGAGAAGGCGGAAAAGAACTTGCCACCAAGCAGCAGGCCGAAGATGATCAGCGACAGCACCAGAACGATCAGCGGAACCGCTGCAGGGCTGGAATGCAGGAAATGCTGGAATTTTTCGAGAGGCGTCTTGTCGTGGGTATCGAAGGACGCGACCTGCGTCGAGCTACCCGAAAGAACGGTCTCATATTCATTGTGAGGCTTAGCCCGTACCGGCTGATCGCTCATCGATAATCCTCCCGATCATCGTTGTTCTTATGGTTCGATGCCGCCGCGAGGGCAGCGGCACCGAAGGGAACGCCAGGCGCGTTTAGAATTATCGCGCCGGATCCGTTACCGGATCAGCCCCAGCACTTGGCGAGGCCTTCCTTGGTGTCGATGGATTCGACGCCCTTGACCGGCTTGTCGGTAACGAGCTTGACGCCGGTGTCGAAGAAGTTCTTGCCAGCGGTCGGCTTCGGCTTTTCGCCGGTGTCGGCAAACTTCTTGACGGCTTCGACGCCAAGCGATGCCATCAGCAGCGGATACTGCTGGGATGTCGCGCCGATCACGCCTTCAGCTACGTTCTTGACGCCCGGGCAACCGCCGTCGACGGACACGATCAGCACGTCCTTCTCGCGGCCGACGGCCTTCAGCGCTTCATAGGCACCGGCAGCTGCAGGTTCGTTGATGGTGTGGACGACGTTGATGGTCGGGTCCTTCTGGAGAAGGTTTTCCATCGCAGTACGGCCACCTTCTTCGTTGCCGTTGGTCACGTCGTTGCCGACGATGCGCGGATCGGTTTCGTCGCCGATCTTGTTGATGTCCTTCACGTCGATGCCGAAGCCCTTCATGAAGCCCTGGTTGCGCAGCACGTCAACCGATGGCTGGGAAGGCGTGAGGTTCAGGAAGGCGATTTTCGCGTCTTTGGCCTTGTCGCCCAGCGTGCCCGCTGCCCATTTGCCGATAAGTTCACCAGCCAGAAGGTTGTCGGTCGCGAAAGTGGAGTCGGCGGCATCGACTGGCTCGAGCGGCGTGTCGAGCGCGATGACCAGAAGGCCTGCATCGCGTGCCTTCTTCACAGCGGGAACGATGCCCTTGGTGTCGGATGCGGTGATGAGGATACCCTTGGCGCCGTCGGCAATGCAGGTTTCGATTGCGGCAACCTGGCTTTCAGAATCGCCGTCGATCTTGCCTGCGTAGGACTTCAGCGTGACGCCGAGTTCTTTTGCCTTTGCGGTCGCGCCTTCCTTCATCTTGACGAAGAAGGGGTTGGTGTCCGTCTTGGTGATCAGGCACACCGACGTATCGGCTGCCGATGCAACGGAAGCGAAAGAAACGCCAAGCGCAAGTGCGCCCAAAAAGGCGGAAACAGTGGTCTTCATTATGATCCTCCCAGTGATGACGAGAACAGCCTTGTCTTCAGGCTGCGCTGCAGCCCCTTTCCTCCGAGATCGGGCGCTACTGGGGCGAATGGAAACATCAAAAACCGGCGCTGTCAATAAATAAATCCAATTGAATTATTAATTCGATGTGTCATTCTTCGCGACGGCTCGGATGAGGAATTTGCCGGGGAGGAGACCACGGCGGCTTGCGAGAGCTTGTGGAATAATGTCCGTTTGCTAAGGAGTGCGCGGGCAGGGAGGTCATGACATGTCGCGCTCGTTAGAGCCATTACAGCAGCTGCCAGCAGGCAGTTCGGATATTAGCGGCGGCGCCAATCAGGTGCGTGTCCGCGCTTATAACGAACGGCTTGTCCTTTCTCTGGTGAGAAGGCACAACGGCCTCTCGAAAGCAGAAATTGCCCGCCGCAGCGGCCTTTCCGCCCAAACGGTCTCCGTCATCATGCGCTCCCTCGAAAAGGATGGACTGCTCGTTCGTGGCGAGTTGCTGCGCGGAAAAGTCGGCCAGCCATCGACGCCGATGCGGCTCAATCCTGATTCGGTCTATTCCTTCGGCATCAAGATCGGTCGTCGTAGCGTCGATCTGGTTCTTATGGATTTCGTCGGACGCATCCGTATGCAGCTGAGGAATACTTATCCCTATCCCATGCCCGAATGGATATTACCTTTCGTCACCGAAGGCATTGCGGAGCTGGAATCGAGGTTGACGGACGAACAGCGCCAGAGAGTGGCAGGCGTCGGCATCGCCGCGCCATTCGAACTCTGGAGTTGGGCCAAGGAAGTTGGCGCTCCCCAACGGGAAATGGACAGCTGGCGCCATGTCGATCTGCGTCAGGAAATTGCCGATGTGGTCGATTATCCGGTCTTTCTACAGAACGATGCCACCAGCGCCTGCGGCGCGGAACTCGTTTTCGGCAATGGGCAGGCATATCCCGATTTTCTCTATATCTTCATCGGCTCCTTCATAGGCGGCGGCGTGGTTCTGAACTCGGCACTGTTTTCCGGGCGTACGGGTGCGGCAGGCGCAATCGGACCTCTGCCGGTGCAGGGACGGGATGGCAAGACAGTGCAGTTGCTGAAGATCGCCTCGATCTTCGTGCTGGAAGACATGCTTCGCGAAAAAGAGATCGATCCGAAGCCACTGTGGTTCTCGCCGGACGAATGGATCGATTTCGGTGAGCCACTGGAAGTCTGGATTCGCAACACGGCTGCCGCACTTGCTCAGGCGGTTATTGCCGCAGCATCGATCATCGATTTCGCCACGGTCATCATCGATGGCGGTTTTCCGGATTGGGTGCGTTCACGCATCGTGCAGGCAACGCGCGAGGCGCTGATGTTGCACGATCTGCAAGGCGTATCCGTTCCAGACATCACGGAAGGCGCGGTGGGAAGCCAGGCCCGCGCCATTGGCGCGGCCAGCCTTCCGTTGTTTTCACGTTATCTTCTGGACCAGAACGTCCTGTTCAAGGAAACATCGGTCTAAGATTATCGTCCCGTGGCGTCAGAGCGCTTCGATCTGACGCAAGATATCGTCTTCGATGACGATGCCGTTTTCGATTGCGTGTTTGCGAATACCCTGGCTGCGTCGTCCGGGAAGACGGGCGCTTTCCTGCGCCTCGATTTCTCCTGCCATCAGCGCCAGCCTTTGCGCCAGAACATGATCTCCGGCAATCACTGGATCAATCGCGATGATCGTATGGCCGAGAGAGGGTGCGGTGCCGGTGTCGTCCAACAGGGATGACGCCTGAAAGGCAAAATTGCCGCCCGTCAGACCTGCGGCCATGATCTCGACCATCAGAGCAAGCGCTGCCCCCTTGGCTTCGCCAGCAGGGACCATGGTGCCATTGATCGCTTCGTTCGGATCGGTCGTTGGGCGTCCCTCAGCATCGAGCGCCCAGTCACCCGGAATGTTTTCGCCCTTTTGCCGGGCAGCCATGATCTTGCCGCGTGCGACCTTCGACAGCGCGAGATCGATAACCAGCGGGTCGGCACCTTCAATCGGTGCTGCAAAGGCAATCGGGTTCGTTCCGTAAAGCGGCTTGATGCCGCCCCAGGGTGCCATGGATGCGGGTGCATTCGCTACCATGAAGGAGACCAGACCCTGCTCCGCAAAGCGTTCCACCGTCAGCGCCATCACACCGGCATGATGCGAGCGACCGATGACCGCAAGGCCGATACCCTGTTCGCGCGCAATGGCTGGTAGCAGCTCCACCGCAAGGTCGATAGCCGGGTAAGCATATCCGAGATCGGCATCGATGGACAGAACTGCGGGCTTGACGCGCGATGCCGAAGGCTTGGCATTGCCATTGACCTTACCGACGCGCAGCTGCGCAATGTACACCGGTATCCGTCTGAAGCCATGGCCGCCCTGGCCGCAAGCCTCAGCCGCAACGAGCGCTCTGGCAACGGAGCGAGCGCTTTCCGGCAAAACGCCATTCTTTTCGAAAATGGAGGAAACGAGGTCTTCGGCCTGCTGAATGCTGAATTTCATGACACTTTATCTAGGGAGAGAAGCGCTCTAGGAGCCTGAAAAAATTCGGGCCCCTGAATATGTCCAGAGGCCCGAGAAGAGGATCAATGTGCGCCGGACATATCGCCCAGAACATCCTTGGAGGCGACCGTGGAGTCCGCCTTCAGCTTGTAGACCATCGGTACGCCGGTCGCGAGGTTGAGCTTGAGGATTTCCTCCTTGCTCAGCTTGTCCAGAACCATGACGAGCGAGCGAAGGGAATTGCCGTGCGCTGCGACCAGAACCTTTTCGCCGCGCAACACGCGAGGCAGAATTTCGGTCAGATAATAAGGCCAGACGCGAGCGCCCGTGTCGCGCAGGCTTTCGCCACCGGGTGGCGGAATGTCGTAGGAGCGGCGCCAGATGTGAACCTGCTCCTCACCCCACTTCTGTCGGGCATCGTCCTTGTTGAGACCGGAAAGATCGCCATAGTCGCGCTCGTTCAAAGCCTCGTCCCGAATGGTTTCGAGACCGGACTGGCCGACATTGTCTAACACGATCTGGCAGGTCTTCTGCGCGCGGATGAGGGAAGACGTATAGGCAACATCGAACTTGATGCCGTATTCCGCCAGCGCCTTGCCGCCTGCATTGGCTTCCTGAACACCGAGGTCGGTCAGGTCCGGATCGCGCCAGCCGGTGAAGAGGTTCTTGAGGTTCCAGTCACTTTGGCCATGACGAACGAGGACGAGGGTTCCGCTCATTAAAATACTCTCCGGGTTGATTATGAATTATCGGCCAGACCGAGAACGTCCAGCATGGAATAGAAGCCGGGCTTCTTATCGAATGCCCAAAGTGCTGCCGCAATGGCACCGCGCCCGAAAATGGTGCGATCTGCCGCATGGTGCGAGAAGGTGATCTGCTCGCCTTCGCCTGCAAAGATAACCGAATGATCGCCCACCACCGAGCCGCCGCGAAGCGTTGCGAAGCCGATGGTTCCCGCTTCGCGCGCGCCGGTATGCCCATCGCGAACACGCACGGACTGCGCAGCAAGGTCGATGCCGCGACCCAGTGCCGCTGCCTCGCCGAGCAGAAGAGCGGTGCCCGAGGGCGCGTCGACCTTATGCTTGTGGTGCATTTCCAGCACCTCGATATCCCATTGCTGCGGCCCGAGCGCCTTGGCCGCCTGTCGTGTCAGCACGCTGAGCAGGTTCACACCAAGGCTCATATTGCCGGATTTCACCACGCGGGCATGGCGTGCCGCAGCCTTGAATTTCTCTTCGTCTCCGACCGAGCATCCGGTGGTGCCGATGACGTGGACAATGCGGGCCTGTGCAGCGAGCCCGGAAAATGCGACGCTGCCTGCTGGAGAGGTGAAATCGATCACACCTTCGGCGTTGACGAAGGCTTCCAGAGCATCGCTCGTCACCGGAATTCCGTTCGTGCCCAGACCCGCGATTTCACCCGCGTCGCGTCCGATGAAAGGCGATCCTTCGCGCTCGATGGCGGCATGAAGCGTAACACCCGGTGTCTCGTGAATGAGGCGGATCAGGGTCTGCCCCATGCGGCCTGCAGCGCCGACCACCACCAGTTTCATGTCATTGCCGCTCATGCCGTCACCTGTAATGCTTAAAGACCCCGAACGCCGGTCGCCTGAAGAGTGTTGAGACGAGCGTAAAGGCCGTCTTCCTGTCGTGCAAGCGTCTCGTGCGTGCCTTCTTCGACAACCATGCCCTCGTTCATCACGATAATCTTGTCAGCCTTGACCACAGTGGAGAGACGATGCGCGATCACGATAACCGTTCTGCCAGTCATGGCGGTATCGAGCGCCTTCTGGACGACCGCTTCCGATTCCGTATCGAGCGCGGAGGTCGCCTCATCCAGAAGAAGGATCGGCGCGTTGCGGACCAGCGCGCGGGCGATGGACAGGCGCTGGCGCTGGCCACCGGAAAGCGTCATGCCGTTTTCACCGACGGGCGTATCATAGCCCTGCGGCTGCGCGAGAATGAAGTCATGGGCAAAGGCGAGCCTTGCCGCTTCTTCGATTTCGGCATCCGTCGCTTCCGGGCGGCCATAGCGAATATTGTCACGGATGGTGCCTTCGAAGAGATAGGGCTGCTGCGAAACATAAGCCAGATTCAACCGCACGGATCGCGTCGTAACATCCGCAATATTTTGCCCGTCGATCAGGATTTCGCCGCCGGTCGGGTCGTAAAAACGCGGTATGAGATTGATGATGGTGGACTTACCGGCGCCGGATGGCCCAACCAGCGCCGTGGTCTTGCCGCCTTCCGCAACGAAGCTGACACCCTTCAGGATTTGGTTCGTGTCTTTGTAGGAGAAGAGGACGTCCTTCAATTCGACGGTGGCGTTGGACACGTTCAGGTCAGGTGCATTAGGCTTTTCACGCTGTACCGGCTCCATGTCGAGGATTTCATAGATCATGCGTGCGTTGACGACCGCACGTTCCAGCGACACCTGCAAGCGTGCAAGGCGGCGAGCAGGATCGTATGCCAGCAGAAGCGCGGTTACGAAGGCGAAGAAAGCGCCCGGTGGCACGTTGTCGTAGATCGCTCTGTAGGCTGCGTAAGCCAGCACACCTGAAACCGCCAAGCCCGCAATAGTTTCCGTCAGCGGTGCTGTCCGTTCGGACAGGCGCGCAATGCGATTGGCGCGAGCTTCGGCACTAGCGATGGTTTTGAAGACACGGCCTTCCAGTGGCTTTTCCATGGTGAAGGCTTTGACGATGGAAATTCCCTGAAGAGTTTCCTGCATAGCGCCCAACACACGGCTATTTATAATGACTGCATCTCGCGTCGCTTGGCGGAGCCGCTTGGAAATGTAGCGTAGTCCTATGACCAGCGGCGGTACGATGAAGACGATAATCGTAGAAAGAACCGGGTCCTTAACGATCATGACGATGACGAGCGCGATGAACGTTAACAAGTCACGCGAAACAGACGTCACCGTCATATTCATAACATCGCGAATGCCGCCGATGTTCTGGCTTATTTGTGCGGCGAGATGAGCGGACCGGGATTCAGTCAGGAAGCCAACCGAGAGCGTCATCAGGTGAGAATAGAGCCGCTTCTGGTAACGGGCGACGATATTGTTGCCGATCTTGGAGAGCGCGACAGACTGCCCGTAGGTTGCGAGGCCACGAATGAAGAAGGCCGCGAATATGGAGCCACAGATGATCCAGACCAAATCGGCCCGTCGATTGACGAAAGCTTCGTTGATGATCGAATCCATGATCCAGGCGGTAAAGGCCGTGGTTCCTGCAACGGTCAGCAGGCAGAAAATTGCAAATGCATATCCCTTGATATGATCACGCGCATTTTCTGCAAAAACGCGCTTCAGGACTGCGGTAATCGTATCGGTATCCACAGGATGCCGTGACTTGGCGGTTTTCAATCGCTCATCCACCTTTTGTCGGTTTGGCGGCAGTGCCGCCTTTTCAACCGGCGTCTATATCCATCTGGGCAGGTTTTGACCAGCCTGAAGTTCCAATCACCTCTGCCAGCGCCGCCCATCAAGCGTCACACCGAAATTCGATGGCGATCTTGCATAGGTGGAAAGGCCTGCCAAAGCTGCCTGCGGATGGGTCACGACATAGGTGGGGATTGAGGCCATGAGTGCCTTGTGCGGCGCCTTGTCTTCGAAGGCGGCACGGAACTCCGGCAGTTTGAGAGCCGGTATGATCTTCTGCGAAATTCCGCCGGCCAGATAAACACCGCCCCGGGCCATGAAAATCAGTGCCATATCGCCTGCTATGCGGCCGAGATAGGTGCTGAACAGGGATAGAGTTTCCTGCGCCTGAGCGTTTGCGCCACTCAGTCCGTTGGCGGTAATATCGGCAGGATCGGAATAGGCTGGGCTTATGCCATCCGTGGTGCAAATGGCACGGTAGAGATTGACGAGACCGCGCCCGCACAAAATCTGTTCGCCCGCGATACGTCCCTCGATGGCTTCGAGATGCGGAAAGACCTGATAATCCCGCGCGCTTCTGGGACCGATATCGACATGTCCGCCTTCGCCGGGAACAGGAAACCACATGTTGCGCGCATATACGAGACCCGCGACCCCGAGGCCCGTGCCCGGTCCAAGCACGACGCGCGATGCCATCATGTAGGCTCGCTCGGGGCCGATCCGTTCGCGGTTGTCATCGCCAAGGGCTGCAATGGCAAGCGCCTGCGCCTCGAAATCATTGATGACGATCACATCGCTCAAGCCGAGATTGGCGAGCATATCCTTCGGTTTGACGACCCAGTGGCAATTGGTCAGCGGTATCTCGTCGGACTCGATAGGACCCGCGACCGCAAGCAGGGTCGAAACGGGCTTGACGGATGTGTTGTTGAGAACGGCAGTCTGGATCGCATCGTCGATGGAGGGGTACTCGGCGGTCTTGACCGTGGTCAATTGCGTCGGTTCGCTATCGGCGTCCAAAAGGATACAGAAACGGGCATTGGTGCCGCCGATATCGCCAATGAGGATCGGAAAGGAAAGATGATCGTTCTGATTGGGCATTCCTGCTCCTGATAGCGGTCTGTTTCTGAAGATTTCGCCAGTGGCAAAAAGCCAGGCCTTATCCATTCACGTTGAAGTCGATCAGCCGCTCCGCCGTCGCGCGGTTGAGGGCCATCGGAATGTCGTAGACGGTGGCAAGCCGTGTCAAGGCTTTCACATCAACATCATGCGGCATGGATGTCAGAGGATCGACGAAGAAAACCAGCATATCGACATCGCCCGTCGCAATCATCGCACCGATCTGCTGGTCGCCGCCAAGCGGGCCGCTCTTGAGACGGATGACATTGAGGTCAGGGCAGGCATCCTGCACGCGGCCTCCGGTGGTGCCGGTTGCGACGATGCGAAAAGCCGATAGAGCATTTTGATGCTGGCGGGCAAAATCCGCCATGTCATCCTTTTTCTGATCATGCGCAATCAGCGCGATGCAGCGTTTGCTATCCATTGATATGCCCAACCCAGCCAGTTTAAATCGATTTGAAGCCTTCTACAGCAACTAAGCCCGCTTTGAAAAGCGGGCCTGATCGACATCAGTTCAGCGATGGGCGGGAAGAAGGCAGCGGAACATCGGCAGGCGGCATCGGACCGCCTGATGTTGACGGGGCGACAGCCGCCGGTGCCTCCACCGCCGCTGGAACATAGGCATTCTGGCGAACCGCAGCACCACCTCTGGCAGCGGGCGCTGAAGCGACAGCCGCGCAGGCTTTCGGCAGGTCGGACACCATCATGGGCCGCGGCGGCTTTGGTGGTTTGGCGTTTGGATCTTTTTTCGGTGCTGCCCAAGGTTCCTTCGTGAACCACCATGCCAGCGACTTGTCGCAGCCATCGCCTGCGCCGACAGCGGCCTGCGGCTTGCAGTTCGTTGCACCGGGCGGGCATTCGAGGCGCACATGGAAGTGTTCATCATGTCCATAGATCGGGCGGATTTTGCCAAGATTGGTGCGGTCGCCCGTCCAGCTCTGGCAAAGCTTCTGCTTGATGGCCGGGTTGACGAAGACGCGTTCGACCTGCGGATAGCTCGCCGCCATCATCACCAGTTTTGCGTTCAGCGCAGACCACTTGCGGTCATCGACAGTCAGGAACTTGCTCTTGTCGAGCATGGAGATGAAGGGCGTATCCTCACGTTCCTGCGCGCTCATGATGTGGTCCGGCATCTTGCGCCACCAGATATCCACATCCAGGCCGATCTGGTGCGACGCGTGACCGTTCAACATCGGCCCGCCACGCGGCTGCGAGATATCGCCGATCAACAGACCCGGCCAACCGATCTTCTGGGCATCCTGCGCAAAGCGCTCGATGAAGGACACGAGCTGCGGCTGTCCCCAGCGGCGATTGCGGGAAAGCCGCATGGCCTGAAAGCCCTGACCCTCAGTCGGAAGAGCGACCGCACCCGACTGGCAGCCTTTGGCATAAGAGCCATAGGAGACCGATGGCCCGGCAGAAGGGAGGTCGATATGGCCGAAGACCTGCTTTGCCGGAAGATCTTCCGCGAGTGCAGGAGCCAGATCGGCACCCACCATCGAAATGACCGAGAGTGCCAGGAGCGAGAACTTCCGCACCGCCATTGTCTGCTTTTTCATACGTCCGCCGCCTGCAATCCCGTTGATTCTTGTCAGCCATATTACGCTGGAACGGGATTTTGGTGAAAGCATGTTTGCAATAAACCGCTTGTGAGCCCGAGCCTCTATTTTTTGACAATCTTTGCCTTATGCTGCGCAGCAACTAATAAAGAAAAGGAATGTTAGCCCATGGCTTTGGCAAGCGCAAAAACCGGTCTTATCCTCGCGATGACGGCTTCGCTTCTGGTCTCTCCGATCAGCGCCCGCGCGCAGGATGAAGGACAATGGCGCGTCGGCATCGCAACGGTTGGAGAGCTGAAGCATCCCAACGGTTTCGAGCGCTTTGATTATGTCAATCCGAATGCGCCGAAGGGCGGCACGCTCAGGATGTCCGCAGAAGGAACATTCGACACTCTTAATCCTGTCCTTGCTAAAGGCGAAATGGCGCAAGGGCTAACTTTAGTTTTCGAAACTCTGATGAAATCCGCAGAAGAAGAGCTTTCTGCATCGTATGGTCTATTGGCCGAGGCTGTTAGTTATCCGGACGATATTTCCAAAGCGACATTTCGTCTGCGCAAGGAAGCAAAATTTTCGGATGGACAACCCGTCACGCCGGAAGATGTCGTTTTTAGCTTCGACAAGGCCAAAGAACTTAATCCTTCGATGTCCATAACCTTCACCCACGTCACAAAGGCCGAAAAGACTGGGGATCGTGAAGTAACGTTTACTTTCGAGGAAAAGAATAATCGCGAACTTCCGCAAGTCGTTGGGCAGCTCCCTATTTTGCCTAAGCACTGGTGGGAGGCGAACGGGCCTGACAATAAACCACGGGACATCTCACGAGGCACGTTGGAACCAGTCGTCGGTTCAGGTCCATACAAAATCGTGTCGGTTACGCCAGGCTCTGCCATTACATATGAATTGCGTGATGACTATTGGGGCAAGGATATCAACGTCAATATCGGCCAGCATAATTTCAAAACGATCAATTACACGTTTTTTGCAGATCAGGATGTAGAGTTCCAAGCGTTCAAATCCGGCACCGTAGACTTCCGAAGAGAGGCATCCTCCAGCCGGTGGGTAACTGGTTATGATTTTCCAGCCGTCAAAGATGGGCGTGTCAAAAAAGAAGAGCTGCCAAACATTTATCGCTCTGTTGGCGTTATGCAGGCATTCGTACCCAATCTCAGGCGCGAAAAATTCCAAAATCCTAAACTTCGCAAGGCATTGAACCTCGCTTTCGATTTTGAGGATCTCAACAAAACGCTCGCTTATGGTCAGTTTCAACGGATCAATAGCTTCTTCATGGGCAGTGAGCTTGCATCATCCGGTCTCCCCGAAGGACGGGAGCTGGAGTTGCTGCAGGAGCTTAAGGACCAGGTTCCACCGGAAGTGTTTACAACCGAATATCGAAATCCTGTTGCCGGTGATCCAGGGAGATTTCGTGACAATCTGCGCGAAGCTGTCAAGTTGATGAAGGAAGCGGGCTATGAATTGCGTGGCAACAAGTTGATCAACGTGCAGACGGGCCAGCAACTGGACATCGAGTTTTTGATCGACTCGACTGGTATGGAACGCACCATCTTGCCCTTTGTCCAGAATCTGAAAAAGATCGGAGTCAATGCTACCATTCGAACCGTCGACGCTTCGCAATATACCAACCGTCAACGCAGTTTCGATTTCGATATGACGATAAAACTTTGGGCAACTCTTCCTAATCCCGGAAATGAACAGGCCGATTACTGGGGATCAAACGCTGCCGACAAGCAGGGTTCGAGCAATTTGGCAGGCATAAAAAATCCGGCAGTTGATGCGCTAGTCAGAAAAGTGATCTATGCGCCGAACCGGGAAGAGCAGGTTGCGGCAGCGCGCGCCCTTGATCGTGTGTTGCTAGCAAACAATTATGTCATTCCGCAGTTCTATCGCGGAGAATTGGCAATAGCCTATTGGAACACCATCGTTCGGCCGAAAGACTTGCCCTATTACGGCGTTGCGTTCCCCGATGCATGGTGGTCCGCCAGCGCGGCAAAATGAG
Organism: Agrobacterium larrymoorei; assembly: GCF_005145045.1. Lineage (NCBI taxonomy): Bacteria > Pseudomonadati > Pseudomonadota > Alphaproteobacteria > Hyphomicrobiales > Rhizobiaceae > Agrobacterium > Agrobacterium larrymoorei. The sequence goes on along the minus strand of NZ_CP039691.1, from coordinate 31,805 downwards.
GCGGGTCTTGCTTTATAAGCCAAGCCTTGATTCACATGGGCAATTACGAATCATCGAACAGATCGCGTCGGCGATTTGCGGGAAAGGAAACGGTTTGACGTTAAGGACCAAAGCCGAATTTGGCTGCGCGGAACGAGGCATCTGATGGGAGCCTATATTCTGCGGCGTCTGGCCCTTATGATCCCGACCATCATCGGCATCATGGGCATTTCCTTCCTCGTCATCCAGTTTGCGCCGGGCGGCCCGGTGGAGCAGGTGGTTGCCCAGCTTTCCGGCTCGGGCGACAGCGCGGCCGACCGTCTCTCCGGTGGTGGCGATCTCATGGGCGGTGGGGGGCTCGATGAAAGCGGCTCGAAATATCGCGGTGCGCAGGGGCTCGATCCGGAACTCATCGCCAAGCTCGAAAAGCAGTTCGGTTTCGACAAACCGCCTTTGACGCGCTTCCTCGACATGATGTGGAATTATATCCGCTTCGATTTCGGCGACAGCTTCTTCCGCAATTCCTCGGTCATCGACCTCATCATCGACAAGATGCCCGTGTCGATTTCGCTGGGCTTCTGGATTCTCATCATCTCCTACGCCATCTCCATTCCGCTCGGCATCAAGAAGGCGACGGAAGACGGGTCGAAATTCGATGTCTGGACATCCGGCATCATCATTGTCGGCTATGCGGTGCCAAGCTTCCTTTTCGGTATCCTGCTGATCGTGCTCTTCGCAGGCGGCTCGTTCTTGGACTGGTTCCCGCTGCGCGGTCTGACCTCGGATAATTTTGCCGAGCTGACATGGTGGCAGAAGATCATCGACTATTTCTGGCATCTGGCTCTGCCGCTGACAGCACTTGTTCTCTCAGCATTCGCCACCACGACGCTCCTGACGAAAAACTCCTTCATCGATGAGATCAAGAAGCAATATGTGGTGACGGCCCGCGCCAAAGGCCTGTCGGAACGCAAGGTGCTTTACGGCCATGTCTTCCGCAATGCGATGCTGATTGTGATCGCCGGTTTTCCGGGCGCGTTCATCTCCGCCTTCTTCACGGGATCGCTGCTGATCGAAAACATCTTCTCGCTCGATGGACTTGGCCGCCTCGGCTATCTCTCCGTCGTCAATCGTGATTACCCCATCGTGTTTGGAACGCTGTTCATCTTCTCGCTGATGGGCCTTGTCGTCAGCCTCATATCCGACCTGATTTACACATGGATCGATCCGCGCATCGACTTTGAGCGGAGGGACGTGTGATGAGCGTATCCGCACCTTCTAACGATGCGGCTCAGCCGCAAAAGCGGCCATGGTTTTCGCCGACGAGCATTCGTCGCTGGCAGAATTTCAAGGCCAATCGCCGTGGCTACTGGTCGTTCTGGCTTTTCCTCGTGCTCTTCGGCCTCAGCCTCGGAGCAGAGTTTCTGGCAAACGACAAGCCGATCCTCGCCTCATACAAGGGCGAGCTTCTGGTGCCTGTCTTGGTGGATTACCCGGAAGAAAAGTTTGGTGGCTTTCTGGCCCAGACCGATTACAAATCCTCTTTCATTCAGGATGAGATCAACGCAAATGGCTGGATGATCTGGCCGCCAATCCGTTATTCCTATCAGACGGTGAACTCCAACATTCCGCACTCAGCTCCCACGCCGCCCTTCTGGCTAATGGACCGCGAGGAGCGTTGCTCGGGCTATCCGCAAGGCGCTGTCGACCCCGGTTGCACGCTTGGCAATCTCAACTGGCTGGGCACGGATAATCAGGCGCGCGATGTCGCGTCGCGCATCATCTACGGCTTCCGAATTTCCGTTTTGTTCGGCCTCGCGCTCACCGTCGCCTCTGCTCTCGTTGGCGTCACCGCCGGTGCCGTTCAAGGCTATTTCGGTGGCTGGACGGACCTTTTGATGCAGCGTTTCATCGAAATCTGGTCGTCGATGCCGGTGCTTTATATCCTGCTGATCATTGCCGCCATCATGCCGCCTGGCTTCTTCGTGCTGCTCGGCATCATGCTGCTGTTCTCATGGGTGGGCTTCGTAGGCGTCGTGCGCGCGGAATTCCTGCGGGCGCGAAATTTCGAATATGTGAATGCAGCCCGCGCACTCGGCGTCGGCAACGGCACGATCATGTTCCGGCATCTGCTGCCAAACGCCATGGTGGCGACGCTGACTTTCCTGCCCTTCATCCTGTCGGGCTCGATTACGACGCTGACCTCGCTGGACTTCCTCGGCTTCGGCATGCCACCGGGCTCACCATCGCTGGGTGAGATGATCGCGCAGGGCAAGAACAATCTTCAGGCGCCATGGCTGGGGCTGACAGCTTTCTTCACCATGTCGATCATGCTTTCGCTCTTGATTTTCGTCGGCGAAGCGGTGCGCGATGCATTCGATCCGCGCAAGACGTTCCGGTGATGAAGTGTCGTGTTTTGAATGGTTGTGTAGTAAAGTCGTGAATATTGACAATGGATGAATAGACATGAACAAGGTGGTTAGAGAACACTATCCTGCAAGCAAATTGCCTCAGGATCTCAGAGAGGGGCTTGACGAGCAAGCCACCGTTCGGGTTGTCGTGGAAGTCGAGGATATTCCTCCTTTGTATGACGATACGCTCTCAGGATTTGCCGCGGAGATGGATGCGCGTCCTAGGTCGATGACCGCGAGAGAAGCCATTGACGCGATGGCTGAATACAGAAAAACCAATATACGACGTGTACCAGTAGAAGAGGCGGTCGCCCGTATTCGCGAACTTCGCGATGAGTGGGAAGATTGATGATCGGCATTGAAAAAGTCTACATCGATACGAACATTTTTATTACGGCAATGGAGGGTGAAGAGACCACGAGAGAGCTGCTTCCAAGCCTCTTTCTAGTAGATAGCTTTAGAGCGCCTGTATTTGTAACGAGCGAGCTGACCTTTTCCGAGCTCGTGGTCAAACCTTACAAAGACCAGAACGATCAATTAATAGATCAATATCAGAGACTGATATTGTCGAGCGATTGGCTTAAGGTCGTTCCTGTTGAAATGCCGATTTTACACTATGCTGCGGTTTTGCGAGCGCAGTATCCCTCCTTAAAGTTGCCGGATGCAATTCACGTGTCCACTGCGATAGGACTAAGTTGTTCGCATTTTCTCACCAACGATCTTGGGATTCGCGGAGAATATACGCTGATCCACACAAGATACGGTGTCGTTAAACATGCGAGACCTCTACAAATTATTCGGCCTGATTCCGAAACGCTAAAGCGTGTTATCGAAAGCCTATCTGCATGACTGGCCCCCTTCTCTCCGTCAGCGATCTATCGGTTGCCTTCCATCAGGGCGGTAAGGAAAGCCTCGCTGTCGACCATGTCTCATTCGACATCATGCCCGGTGAAATCCTGGCGTTGGTGGGGGAGTCCGGCTCGGGGAAATCGGTCTCGGCCAACTCCATTCTCAAACTCTTGCCTTATCCTGCCGCAAGCCATCCCTCCGGCCAGATACTCTTTGAAGGCAAGGACTTGCTGCATGCATCGGTGCGCGAGCTTCGCGCCGTGCGCGGCAACGATATCACCATGATCTTTCAGGAGCCGATGACCTCGCTTAACCCGCTGCATAGCATCGAGCGGCAGATTGGTGAGATATTGGAGCTTCATCAGGCGATTACCGGTGCCGAGGCTCGCAAGCGCATCCTCGAACTTCTCAATCAGGTCGGCATTCGCGAACCTGAAAAGCGCCTCAAGGCCTATCCGCACGAGCTTTCCGGCGGCCAGCGTCAGCGCGTGATGATCGCCATGGCGCTCGCCAACCGCCCTAAGCTTCTGATTGCCGACGAACCGACGACCGCACTGGACGTCACGGTTCAGGCGCAGATCCTCGAGCTTCTCGGCGCGCTGAAGAACCAGCATCGTATGTCCATGCTGTTCATCACCCATGATCTCGGCATCGTGCGCAAATTTGCAGACCGCGTCTGCGTCATGACCAAGGGCAAGATCGTGGAAACGGGCACGGTTGAGCAGGTCTTCAGCAACCCGCAACACGCCTATACTCGCCACCTTCTCGCCGCAGAACCGAAGGGTGAGCCGCCGGCTGCCGATGATCGGAAGCCCATTGTGATGCAGGGAGACGAGATCAAGGTCTGGTTCCCGATCAAGGCCGGGCTGATGCGCAAGGTGGTGGATCACGTCAAGGCCGTCGATGGCATCGATATCACGCTCCGCGCCGGGCAGACGGTTGGCGTTGTGGGTGAATCCGGTTCCGGCAAGACGACGCTTGGGCTCGCGCTTTCGCGACTAATCTCGTCCAAGGGCCGCATCAGCTTCATAGGCCAATCCATCGATAGCTATTCATATGCGATGATGATGCCGCTTCGTAACAGGCTGCAAATGGTGTTTCAGGACCCTTACGGCTCGCTCAGCCCGCGCATGTCGGTTGGTGAAATCATTGCCGAAGGTCTTAAGGTGCACGAAAAATCCCTATCCTTCGATGAACGCGATAGACGTGTTGCGCAGGCGCTGGAGGAAGTCGGGCTCGATCCCGCCACCCGCTGGCGCTACCCGCACGAGTTCTCTGGCGGTCAGCGGCAGCGCATCGCAATCGCCCGCGCCATGGTGCTGAAACCCCGCTTCGTCATGCTGGATGAACCGACCTCGGCGCTGGACATGAGCGTGCAGGCGCAGGTGGTAGACCTCCTGAGGCATCTGCAAGCCAAGCATGATCTGGCCTATCTCTTCATCAGCCACGACCTCAAAGTGGTCAAGGCGCTCGCCAATGAGGTGATCGTCATGCGCCACGGCAAGATCGTTGAAAGCGGCCCGGCAAAGACCATCTTCGAAGCGCCGAAGGAAGATTATACGAGGGCGCTGATGGCGGCAGCCTTCAATATCGAGGCGGTGAAAACCGGCGCCGTCAGCGAGTAGTCTTCACGCGAGACTTTTCGGTTTTGCTGTTGCGTTCTCTCGGGCCTATTGCCATCTTTCTTCAAGCGTCGCGTGACGTGCGAAGGAAGAAGGCATATGGCAGCGGATGTGATCGTATTGGGTGCCGGGATCATCGGGGTCTCGGTGGCTCTGCAACTGGCGAGACGCGGAAAGTCGGTCGTGCTTCTGGATCGTCGCGGGCCGGGCGAGGAAACCTCTTTCGGCAATGCCGGTCTCATCCAGCGTGAGGGCGTCGTTCCCTATGGATTTCCGCAGGATGTCAGCGTTCTGGCGCGATATTCGCTGAACAATCGCATCGACACGCATTACCACAAGAGCGCATTGCCGAAAATCGCGCCCTTTCTGGCGCGTTACTGGTATCACTCCACACCCTCGCGACATGCCGCGATTTCACGCTCCTATGCGCCCCTCATCGAACATTCCGTGTCCGAACACAGCACTCTGATCAATGAGGCGAAAGCCAGCGATCTCATCGTCAAGAATGGCTGGATGGAAGCCTATAGAACCGAGGCGCGGCGCGACGCAGATTTCGCCTTTGCTGAACGTATCGCGCGCGATTACGGCATCTCCTACACGAAGTTGGACAGACAGCAGCTGGCAGAGGCGGAGCCCCACATCTCACACGATTTCGTCGGTGGCCTAAAGTGGAACGACCCATGGTCGGTGCTCGATCCGCACGGGCTGACCATGGCCTATCTGCGTCTGTTCGAAAGCCTCGGCGGCACCTTTATCAGAGGCGATGCATCGACGCTGTCGCAGACATCTTCCGGCTGGAAAGTAATGACGCAGGATGGGCCGGTAGAGGCGGAAAGCGCAGTTATCGCACTCGGCCCCTGGGCAGATGTGGTAACGACGAAACTTGGCTATCGCTTTCTGATGGGCGTCAAGCGCGGCTACCACATGCATTATGCACCGCAGGAGGGCACGAAACTCAACCACTGGCTTATCGACGCGGATCGCGGCTATTTCCTCGCGCCGATGAAGAAGGGCATCCGCCTGACGACCGGCGCGGAGTTTGCCGATCGCGATGCGCCGAAATCTCCGGTCCAGCTGTTCAGGGCAGAGCGGGTCGCCCGCACGGTCTTCCCACTCGGCGGCAGGCTGGATGCGGAACCATGGATGGGCTCTCGCCCCTGCACGCCGGACATGATGCCGATCATCGGCAAGGCGCCGCGCCACAGGAACCTCTGGTTCACTTTCGGCCACGCTCACCATGGCTTGACCCTTGGGCCAATCACCGGACGCGTGGTTGCGGAAGCCATGCTTGGCGAAACATCCGTCATTCCCATCCAGCCTTACAGCCCGGAGCGCTTCAATCCGTAAAAAGACGAAACGCTCTGGTCATCTTGCAAAAGCGCACGTAACATGCGGTTGCAAGAGAGGGACGCGCAAGGCGCGTGATGTCACGGTGACGGCGCGATATCTGATCTATCAGCAGCAGGACGACTTTCGTTAGCGCCGATATTTGCGGCATGATGAGAAAGCAACGACCCACTGGTGAATGATGGCAGATATAGACTACGCAAAGACATTTTTCGAACAGAACCCCGACATTGAAATCCTCGAAGCCTTCGTCATAGACGTAAACGGCGTGCCGCGCGGCAAATGGATTCCGCGCGAGCGCGCGCTCGACGTTCTGGAAAAAGGCATGGCCGTGCCACGCTCGGTCTATGCGCTCGACATATGGGGCAGGGACGTGAACGCCGCGGGTCTTGCCGAAGGCACAGGCGATCCGGACGGTCTCTGCTTTGCCGTGCCCGGCACGCTCTCACGCGTCACCTGGCTCGGGCGCCCCACTGCTCAAGTGCTGCTGGCAATGAAGGAACCGGATGGCCCCGGCTTCTTTGGCGATCCGAGACATGTTCTGTCGCAGGTTCTCAACGGCTTTACCAAACGCGGTCTGACGCCGGTCGTCGCAACGGAGCTTGAATTTTACCTCATCGACCCCGTTCGTTCGGCGCTCGATCCGGTGCGTCCGCCGAACAGCCGCGAAGGGCGCTGGCATACGGGCCAGACGCAGGTGCTTTCCATTTCCGAACTTCAGGATTTCGAGGAGGTCTTCCACGATATCGCAACCGCCTGCCGGGCGCAGAACGTGCCAGCCGATACCACGCTTCGGGAAAATGGTCCGGGGCAATATGAGATCAATCTCAATCATGTGCCGGATACGCTTCAGGCGGCGGATTTCGCCGTGTTCCTAAAACGTATCGTCAAGGGCGTGGCGCGCAAGCACGGCTTCGATGCCACCTTCATGGCCAAGCCCTATGGCGTGCAGGCGGGCAACGGAATGCATGTTCATTTCTCGGTTCTGGACCGGGATGGCAACAATATCTACGCGGGCGAAAACGGGCCTTCCGAAGCGCTGATGCATTCGGTCGGCGGACTTCTGGAAAATATGGGGGAGAGCATGGCCGTGTTTGCACCGCATGCAAACTCCTACCGCCGTCTGCGGCCCAGCGAACATGCGCCGACATATGCCTCCTGGGGCATCGACAACCGCTCCGCTGCGGTGCGCGTCATCACGGCCAGCAAACCGGCAACCCGTATCGAACACCGCGTGGCCGGTGCCGATACCAACCCCTATCTCGTGCTTGCCATGATCCTCAATGCCGCGCTCACCGGCATGCGGGAAAAGCGCCAGCCGGGCGGCGCGATTGCGGGCGATAGCCACGCGATCAACCACGAGCCGCTGCCGACCAACTGGGATTATGCCGTCCAGCGCTTTGCAAGGTCGAGCTTTGCCTATGCCACGCTCGGGCAGCGCTACAGAACGCTTTACGCTGCCTGCAAGCAGCAGGAAATTTCCGAGTTTTCACTGCGCGTCACCGATGTCGAATATGACGCCTATATCAGGACGGTGTAAAAATGGCTCACGTAACGGCGCTTCCAAATCCCGGTCACACAACCTCGTGGTACGCAGCCTCCGCCAATGACAAGAGCGTTCGTCCAACGCTTGAGGGCGAGATGCATGCGGATATCTGCGTGATCGGCGCTGGCTTTACCGGCATGTCTGCGGCCCTCGAACTGGCGGAAAAGGGCTTTTCCGTCATCGTACTTGAAGGCACCCGCATCGGCTTTGGCGCATCGGGCCGCAATGGCGGACAGATCGTCAACGGTTATAGCCGCGATCTCGAAACCATCGCCGGTCGTTACGGCCACGACAAGGCGGTGAAACTCGGTGAGATGTCGCTTGAGGGCGGCCAGATCATCCGCGACCGCGTGGCGAAATACGGCATCGATTGCGATTTGGTGAATGGTGGCTTCTTCGCGGCTTTCACACCGAAGCAGATCAAGGAGATGGAAGCCAACAAAACTAACTGGGAAAAGCACGGCCATACTGGTCTCGAGATGGTGTCGAAGGCCGAGGTCGGGAAATACGTGAAGTCCGACCGCTATGCAGGCGGCATGATCGACCGTTTGGGCGGCCATATCCACCCGCTGAATTACGTGCTGGGTGAGGCGGCTGCGCTGGAGAAACTCGGTGGGCGCATCTTCGAAAACTCGCGCGTTATCGCGGTGGAGCAGGGTGTCAATCCAACCGTCAGAACGGCGCATGGCAAGGTTTCGGCAAAATATGTGCTGGTCTGCGGCAATGCCTATCTCGGCAAGCTTCTGCCGCAGATCGGTGACCGCATGATGCCCGTATCCAGCCAGGTCATGGCGACGGAACCGCTCGATGCGGGCCTGATCGAGAGCCTGCTTCCGGCCAATTACTGCGTCGAGGATGCCAATTACATTCTGGATTATTATCGGCGCACCTCCGACAACCGCCTGCTTTATGGCGGCGGTATCGGCTATGGCGGCAGCGATCCCGCCGATCTGACCGGCGTCATCCGGCCCAATATGCTGAAGACCTTTCCGCAGTTGAAGGATGTGAAGATCGACTTCGCCTGGAGCGGCAATTTCGCGCTCACCCTCACGCGCATTCCGCATATGGGCAGGCTGTCGGAGAACATCTACTTCTCCCACGGCGATAGCGGCCATGGCGTGACCACGACCCAGTTGCTGGGCCGCATTCTGGCGGAAGTGGTGGCCGGGCAGGCCGGACGTTTCGATGTCTGGTCTTCACTGCCGAATTTTCCCTTCCCCGGCGGCAAGACCTTCCGCGTGCCGCTCACCATGCTGGGGGCATGGTGGTACGGGCTGCGGGATCGGCTCGGCCTATGAAGCATTTCCAGCAAAAGTGGGAAGTGGTTTTACGTCCGAACAATGCTAAAACAAACAGATAGAGCGTTTCCGCGTTTCCAATATACAGTACACGACAATTCGCTGTCCCGTCACGGCGACCTCAAGGTTTGCTTGAGTTTTTGGGTGTTTCCTCTTCCCCTCATTCCTGTGCCTGTCACAGGAATCCAGCCGACGCGCGTCTGCGCGACGGTAAGAGTCTTTCAGCCCAAGGACTTGGGCTGGCTGGATTCCTGTCACAAGGACAGGAATGAGGGGAAGGAAACCGCAGCATTTAAAAAGCATTGTGTCGTGTACTGCGTTTCTAATAACCACGGAAACGCTATAGCGCCTTCAAACCCCTCAGCGCGTTTTCCACGATCTCATCCGGCGTTGCGTCGATGTTAACGGTAACGACGCCCGGCTCGCCTGTCGGCACCTCCAGCGTATCGAGCTGCGTTTTCAGAAGCGAAAGCGGCATGAAATGGCCTTTGCGCGCACCCATGCGCTCGGTCAACAGCTCAACGCTGCCTTCCAGAAAGACGAACGCCAGCGGCCCGCCACAGGCAGTGCGCAGCCGGTCGCGGTAGGACTTCTTCAGGGCCGAGCAGGAAATCACGATGCCGCCCGCCTCATATCCCTCGCGCAGTTCCGCGCCAACAAGATCGAGCCATGGCCAACGGTCGTCATCGGTCAGCGGTATGCCCGCGCTCATTTTCTCGACATTGGCCTTCGGGTGAAGCCTGTCGCCTTCCTGAAAAGGAATGCCTAGCTTCTCCGCAAGTTCAGCTCCAACGGTGGACTTGCCGCAGCCGCTCACTCCCATCACGATGATTGCCTGCTTCACGAAAACCTCTTCAAGCTGTTGCTGTTTTTGCCTAGCAGCAAGGGCCGATGATGCAAATGATTTTTGTCTTTGAAGAGGCGCGATCCTTTGGGGGATAATTGTCAGTGAGGGTGAGACATGCCTAAAATTGGGTGAAGCCGATCTTTGAGTCGGACCATATCCGCGTTCTTTCACGGCTGCTCATCATGACCAGACTACGACGCCGCAATCTCATCAAGGCCAGACGCACCGGCATGGGAATTGCCCTTGTCGGCGCGATATCCTTCGTCGCCGGAATGACGGATGCGGTGGGGCTGATCATGTCGGGCGATTTCGTGTCCTTCATGACCGGAAATACCACGCGGGCTGCACTCTCGCTCGAAGCAGGCGATTACGGGCATGCGATCAAACTGCTTCTCGCCATCATCGCCTTCGTTGGCGGCAATGCTGCGGGCATCGTGATCGCGCATCGCTCAGAGCGGCGAATTTTCACCGTATTATGCTCTGTCAGTCTTACTCTTGCACTCGCCGCTCTGTTGCAGACGCGCGGCATGGACCTTAGCGCTTTCTATCTCGCCGTCTTCGCCATGGGCATGATCAATGCTGCGGTGGAGCATATCGAAGGTCTACCCATCGGCCTGACCTATGTGACCGGCGCGCTCTCGCGTTTTGGTCGCGGTATCGGTCGCTTCATTCTGGGGGAGCGAAAGCTGGACTGGACCATCCAGCTCGTTCCATGGCTTGGTATGGTGGCAGGCGCTCTGTGCGGTGCGGTTCTTGCCAGCACCTTTGCGGAGGTAGCACTTCTCGTCGTCAGTCTGCTGGTTTTTGCCGTTGCGCTTGCAAGCATGCTGATGCCGCGTTCCCTGCGGAGCCGCTATAATCAGCGCGTTGCCATCAAGCGCATGGGTGCGGAGAACTGATCGGGCCGCGCCTTACTTGCGCGAAATCGTGACGAACTTCGTTCCGCGAACACGAACCGTCATCTCGCAAGGCACGCTGTCCGTCCGGTCGCAGTAGCGCGGGTGCATCTTCAAAACAAAGACCATGTTGCCGAAGCGCTGGACGAAATCATAGCTATAGATCGTCGCGGTTGCGATCAGCAGATAGCCGCCCTCTTTCACCTGCACATAGAAATTATAGGGGCAACCATCGTCGTTGCAGCTGCTGCTTTTCTGGCCGTCGCAGGTCAGCGCGCTGCGATTGGTCACGGCATCGACAAGCCCGTCATTGTTGATATCCAGCCGCGTTAGAAACTCCGGCCCGAACTCGACCACCTTGCATTCCTTGCGAAAGAAATCCTTCTCGTAGATTTCAGGGTCGCTCACCAGCTCCTGCTGGGCAAGCGCCATCACCGGCATGGCAACGAGCACGAGCGCGTAAAGCATTGCTGAGAGAAGGCGTTTCACGGCATTTTCCTTTGTCTGCGCTTTCGCTCATCGCAGGCGAAATCGATCTGGCGTCTTTCATTCCGTTATCCTTACGTAAAAGCTATTCCCACTTTTGCTGGAATTGCTCTATGGATGCGGAAAGCATGGTTGGCGGTAATCCTAACCCGCCCTCCTTGCGTGACACTGACCCGCTGGCCGAAATTTGAGGGGAGCGCACAAATGACACTTCTGGCTTTTCTCGATTATGCGGGCGTTGCGGTCTTTGCCGCAACGGGTGCGCTTGCCGCGTCTCGCAAGCAGCTCGATTTCATCGGCTTTCTGTTCTTCGCAGCCGTAACCGGTATCGGTGGCGGTACGCTGCGCGATCTGGTTTTAGGCCGCTCACCGGTCTTTTGGGTGGTGAACCCCACTTACATTCTCGTCTGCGTCGGTATTGCCATTCTCGTCTATTTCACCGCGCATCTGCTAGAATCCCGATATCGGCTGCTCATCTGGCTCGATGCCATCGGTCTTGCTGCCTATAGCGTCATGGGTGCCGCTAAAGGCCTCGCGGCAACAGGTTCGCCAACCGTTGCCATCGTTACTGGAACATTGACGGCAACATTCGGCGGCGTGCTGCGTGACATTCTGGCTGGAGAGCCATCGGTTCTTCTGCGACCTGAAGTCTATATCAGCTGCGCGCTGGCAGGCGCCTGCGTCTTTACCGGCGTCCATTTCATCGGAGCGCCACTCTTCATCGCATCCGGCGCTGGTGTGCTGACGGCATTCGGCATCAGAAGCGGCGCGCTGATCTTCGGCTGGACGTTTCCACCCTACCGCGCCCGTCCCGGCAGGCCGCCGGAAGACGTCATGTGAACACCAACAAAAAAGGCACCTCACGGTGCCTTTGCATGTTCTGGCGTTTTTTAATCAGCGGCGCTTTCGGCGCAGGCGGATCACCACGTCGACATGGGCAATTTCCATGCCTTCGGGGGGCTCCGGCAGATTGCCGATTTCCAGATTGTTCAGCGGAATATCCAGAACCTCGTTCTCACCTTCCACGAAAAAGTGATGGTGGTCGGAGACATTGGTGTCGAAATAGGTCTTGGCACCCTCGACGGCCAGAACGCGGATCAAGCCCGCTTCGGTAAACTGGTGCAGCGTATTATAGACCGTCGCCAGCGACACCGGCACACCGGCAGTCACGGCTTCATCGTGCAGTTCTTCAACCGTCAGATGGCGGTCGCCCTTGGCAAACAACAGGTCGCCCAGCGCAATACGTTGGCGCGTAGGGCGCAAACCGAAGCGGCGAAGCCTTGTTCCAATGTCCAAAGTGGCGTCAAATGCCATCGGGCGCGGTTCCTGAGAACTGTTATAAAAAATAGCTGTTGAGGATGCATATATCTTTTAAGGACGGGTCTTTCAATAGTTCTCGGGGTGCCATTGCTTGCCAATTGGCTGCAAAACAGGGGTTTTTGCAAATTTCCTCTGGTTCCATCCTTACGCTTACTGTATGCGGGCGCCATGTTAAGGACGGGACTTCGGCGGTGGGCGGAGGCTCGAAGTCGAATGCTGCCCTTGCGGCGCTTCATTTTGAGCCTAACTTGCTCTACAGAAGTCGACAAACACGAATAGACGGGAAACGGAAGCACTATGGCAACGAGGCAATCGAGCTACAATTACGAGGAAATTCTGGCATGCGGTCGTGGCGAACTGTTCGGCCCGGGCAATGCACAGCTTCCTCTGCCTCCTATGCTGATGGTCCATCGCATCACCGAAATTTCCGAAACCGGCGGCGAGTTCGACAAGGGCTTCATCCGCGCTGAATATGATGTGAAGCCGGACGACTGGTACTTCCCCTGCCACTTCCAGGGTAACCCTATCATGCCTGGCTGCCTCGGTCTCGATGGCATGTGGCAGCTGACGGGCTTCTTCCTCGGCTGGCTGGGTGAGCCCGGTCGTGGCATGGCCCTTTCCACTGGCGAAGTGAAGTTCAAGGGCATGGTTCGCCCGGAGACGAAGCTTCTGCAATACGGTATCGATTTCAAGCGCGTCATGCGCGGCCGTCTCGTTCTCGGCACAGCAGATGGCTGGCTGAAGGCCGATGGCGAAACCATTTATCAGGCGACGGACCTGCGCGTCGGTCTGTCGAAGGAAAAGGCCGCTGAAGCCTGATTGAAGGCAGGACGGTTTTTCCGTTCAGCGGCAAGCAAAGAAAAGGTCAACTTCATGAGAAGAGTTGTAGTCACCGGCCTCGGTATCGTTTCATCGATCGGCAGCGATGCTGGCGAAGTCACCGCTTCCCTGAGAGACGCAAAGTCCGGCATTTCATTCTCCCCGGATTTCGCCGAACATGGCTTCAAGTGCCAGGTTTGGGGCAAGCCTTCGCTCGACCCGACCGAACTGGTCGACCGTCGCGCCATGCGTTTCTTAAGCCAGGGCGGCGCGTGGAACCACGTTGCCATGAAGCAGGCAATCGCGGATTCCGGTCTGGAAGAAGGCGATATTAGCGGCAATGAGCGCACCGGCATCATCATGGGCTCGGGCGGTCCGTCCACCCGTACCATCGTCGAAGCCTCCGACATCACGCTGAAGAACAACAGCCCGAAGCGCATCGGCCCGTTTGCCGTGCCGAAGGCGATGTCCTCCACCGCATCCGCCACGCTTGCCACCTGGTTCAAGATCCACGGCGTCAACTACTCCATCTCGTCCGCCTGCTCTACCTCTGCGCACTGCATCGGCAATGCTGCGGAAATGATCCAGTGGGGCAAGCAGGACATCATGTTCGCTGGCGGTCACGAAGATCTCGACTGGTCCATGTCGAACCTGTTCGACGCCATGGGCGCCATGTCTTCCAAGTATAATGAAACGCCATCCGTCGCGTCCCGCGCCTATGACGTCAACCGCGATGGCTTTGTTATCGCCGGTGGTGCAGGCGTCCTGGTTCTGGAAGAACTGGAGCATGCCAAGGCACGCGGCGCGAAAATCTACGCCGAAATCGTCGGTTACGGCGCAACGTCCGATGGCTACGACATGGTCGCCCCATCCGGCGAAGGCGCGATCCGCTGCATGCGTCAGGCGCTCTCCACCGTTAAGGGCGAGATCGACTACGTCAATACCCACGGCACCTCCACGCCGGTCGGCGACAGCAAGGAAATCGGCGCGATCCGCGAAGTTTTCGGTGCGAATACGCCGCACATCCAGTCCACCAAGTCGCTGACGGGCCACTCGCTCGGCGCAGCCGGTGTGCAGGAATCGATTTACGGCCTGTTGATGATGCAGGAACGCTTCATCGGCGAAAGCGCGCATATCGAAACGCTCGATCCGGAATTCGAAGGCGTGAACATCGTTCGCAAACGCATCGACAACGCCAAGATCGACACCATTCTTTCCAACTCGTTCGGCTTCGGCGGCACCAACGCTACGCTCGTCTTCCAGCGCTATAACGGATAATTGCCCATGAACGGCATCATGCAGGGTAAACGCGGCCTCATCATGGGCGTCGCAAACAATCACTCTATCGCCTGGGGCATTTCCAAGGCGCTGGCCGCACAGGGCGCGGAACTCGCCTTCACCTATCAGGGCGAAGCGCTGGGCAAGCGCGTCAAGCCGCTGGCAGCCGAAGTCGGTTCGGATTTCATCGTGCCTTGCGATGTCGAGGACATTGCGTCCGTCGACGCCCTGTTCGAAACCCTGCGTGAGCGCTGGGGCTCGATCGACTTCGTCGTTCACGCCATCGGCTTCTCCGACAAGAACGAGCTGAAAGGCCTTTACGCCGATACGACGCGTGAAAACTTCAGCCGTACCATGGTGATCTCCTGCTTCTCCTTCACCGAGATTGCAAAGCGCGCCGCAAGCATGATGACGGATGGCGGCTCCATGCTGACGCTGACCTATAATGGTTCCCAGCGCGTCATCCCGAACTACAACGTAATGGGTGTGGCCAAGGCTGCTCTGGAAGCCTCCGTGCGCTATCTCGCTGCGGATTACGGCCCGAAGGGCATTCGCGTCAACGCCATCTCGGCAGGCCCTGTCCGCACGCTTGCAGGCGCCGGTATTTCCGATGCCCGCGCGATCTTTGCCTGGAACCAGAAGAACTCTCCGCTTCGCCGCACGGCGGATATCGACGATATCGGCGGATCGGCGCTTTACCTCCTGTCGAACCTCTCCAGAGGCGTGACGGGCGAGTGCCACTACGTCGATTGCGGCTTCAACATCACGTCGATCCCGACGCTGGAAGAGCTTTACAAGGCCGACGCCGAGTAATCGGCCTCGCTGCATATTCAAAAAGCCCGGCACTGCCGGGCTTTTTTCGTTTCAATCATACCGGATCGAAGCCGAAGAGTTTTTCGGGATTGGTGACGAGAGCCTGTCTGCGCGCCGCATCGGACGGCAGCCAGGACAGAACGGTGTCGAGAAGATCGGCATCGTCAGGATAGTCTTCCGTCGTCTTGGCGTTGTTGTGCGGCCAGTTGGTGCCCCAGATGATCCGTTCTGGCGCGTATTCCCCAATGACCCGCGCAATCGCGGCGATATCCTCGAATTCCGGCCCGCCGGACCGGCTGGACTCGTAGCAGCCTGCAAATTTGAACCAGCAATTGCCCTTGTCTATCAGGCGCTTCAGCGCGCCGATCTGCGGGCTATCCGGCGTAACACCGGCAAAGAACTTGCCGTGATGGTCGAAGATCCAGCGGCTCTTTATCGCCGAGAGCCGGGCCTCGTGATTGAGAATATGCGAGCCATCGAACTGAACGGCCACGCTCCAGCCAAGCTCTTGCGAAAGGCTGTCCACCTCTTCCAGGTGGCTGAGATTAACGGCACCACCTGGAAGATCCATGATCCGCGCGCCGACGACGCCGACATCGATCAGTTCCTGTATCTCATCCAGAGGCGTATCGCGCGTCACGACGGCAACACCCTTGGCAACGGAGCCCATTTCGCGCAGGCAGGCAATGAGGTTGCCGTTGTCGCGCTGATGGGCGTTGCCCTGCGTGATGACGACGCGCTCTATGCCGAGCCATTTCATCAGACGTCGATATTCGTCAGGGCCAGGCGTACCCTCGGGCACGGGCGGTCCGCCTGCCTGTCCCGGAAAGCCCGGCAGATACATATGCATCTGGGTGTCGATGGCACCTTTTGGCAGCGTGAATTTCGGCTGTCTGCCTTCGAATGTTCTGTTGATGGTCATGAGCCTTCTCCGGTTGCCTCCATCGTTACGAAGGCCTGATCGAACGCGCCTCCTCAGCGCGTTCTTGGGCGCCGCTATGGGTGCCAGATGATGGGAATGACGGTCAGCCGCGGCGCAGCATGGCGCGGTATCTCTGCTGGCTGCCCTTCAGGTGCTGGCGCATGGCTTCCCGCGCTGCCGCGGCATCTCCATCGGAAATGGCGCGAACGATGCGATCATGCTCATCCTGAAGCTGCTGGAGATAGGAAGCCGCAGTCGTCTCGGTTTGAGTTGCGCGCAGTGCCGCGCGCGGAATGACATTCTGCCCCATGACCTCCAGAAATTCGCGGAAACGCGGATTGTTGGTGGCGTCGGCTATGGAGAGATGCAGCTGGAAATCAGCTTCGGCAGTCGGCTTACCGTTCTGGATGCAATCCTGAACGGCGGCCAGCCGGCGCATGATGGCCTCTTCCTGCGCGGGCGAGCGGCGCACGGCGGCAAGCTCCGCAGCTTCCGTCTCGACTGCGGCACGCAGTTCCAGCAATTCGATGATGGAGGAAATGCGGTCGTGATCGACATCCTGAAAAGGCTGCGGCTGTTGCGTAGGCAGCGCCAGCACGAAAATGCCCGCCCCATGACGCGCCTCGACCAGCTTGTCTGCCCGCAGCGCTGCAATCGCCTCGCGCACCACGGTTCGGCTGACCTTGTAGAGGTCCGTCAGCCCGGCCTCGCTCGGCAGCTTGTCCCCTGGCTTGTACTGGCCGGCAAGAATGGATTGCCGCAGGGCATCCGCCGTCTGGGTTACCAATGAAACACCTGAGCGGGAGCCGACAGGGCTCTCTTTCACATTGCCTTCGGCGGTATCGTTTACATTGGTCAAAAAATTACTCCCGGCGAAATTGAGCGAATGAGATCAATAGGGTTGCAATCACTGTACACGAATATCCAGCAAAGATGCATCTATGGCAATATTTATATTATTTCTACGGTCATTCGTATGATGTCCGTCGCATTCGAGCGATAATGGCACGATCCTCCTAATGCAACATGTTGCAGCAAGGAAATATAAAGAAAGCCACCATAATAATCGTTGCCGTTACGCTTTCGGGCTCAATGCTTCCCATCATGAAGATAGAAAAAGCGCCATGCGACTGCCGTTTTTGAGAAAAGCATTGCCCGGCAAACTGCTGCGTTCGCGCGACGGCACGGCCGCAATCGAATTCGCGCTGCTGGCCATTCCCTATTTTCTCGTCGTCTTCGCCATCATCGAAACATTCATAGCCCTTCTCGGCGAACAGCTGGTGACGAATGCCACCGATACGATGGCGCGCAAATTGCGCACCGGACAGATTGCCAGCACTGTAACGCCGGAAGACTTCCGAAAAAGCTTCTGCGCCGAAGTCTCCATCATGATCACCTGCACGGAAGACGAGATCAAGAAGCCAACCAAGCTTTATATCGATCTGCGCAAGTTCGACACCTTCGCGGCGATCCCGACGACGATACCGCTGATCCCAATCGGCGAATATTACGACCTGAACACCTCCACCTTCGGCTTCACGCCCGGCGGCCCAAGCACGATCAATATGCTCCGCGTCTATTATCGCTGGCAGGTCATCACCGATCTCGTCCGGCCCTATTTGACGAAAATCCGTCCTGCGGATGGTAGTATGCCGTCCCATTTCCTCATCGTTGCAACCGACGCCTACCGCAACGAGGCCTATCAATGAGGAAGAGGATGACGGTGAAGCCTAAAGTGTCATGGAACGGGGCAGGGGGCCTGCTGCGCCGCTTCGCCCGGGATCGCAGGGGTGTGGGCGCGATTGAATTTGCGATCATCTTTCCGATCCTTTTGTCGCTCTACATAACCTCTTTCGAACTGACGGTGGGCTTCAGCGTCTACAAGCGTGCCACGCGGGCAGCGGGATCGATTGCCGACCTCGTTGCGCAGCAGGCGAGCGTCGACAAGGCCTATCTGGGCACGATGAGAGATGTCGCTGCCGCAACCTTCGTCCCTTATGCAACGACTGGCCTGAAGCTGAAGATCAGCGGCATTCAGATCGACGCCAACAAAAAGGCGACGATTGCGTGGTCATGGGACCAGAACGACGGAAAGCCCTACGCAATCGGCTCGGCTGCCGCGATCCCGCAGAATCTGCTGGTGGCGAACGGGTTTCTCGTCCACGCGGAGCTCTCTATCCCGCACGATCTCCTGATGTTCATGCCGACGCTGTCATCGAACCTGTCTTCCATCACCATCGGTCGAGACTATTACTTCGCCAAGCGTGAAGCGGATGCGATCAAGTGCACCAACTGCTGACATAAAGAAGCCGCGCATTAAAAAGCCGCGAAGCCGATCAGGCCCCGCGGCTTATATGCTTAAGAGGTTTCTTATTCGGACGGCATGTCCAGCGTGCGGCTGAAATACAGCGCAACGATGGTGCAGACCGCGCCGGAGAGCAGATAAAGCCCAACGGCGAAGAGACCGAACTTGGACGAGAAACCAAGCGCGACGAGCGGCGCAAAGCCCGCACCGATCAGCCAGGAGATATCCGAGGTCAATGATGCACCGGTGTAGCGGTATTCACGGCTGAAGCGCGATGCCAGCGCGCCACCGGCCTGACCGAAAGACAGGCCCAGCAGCGAGAAGCCGATCAGCACGAAGAGATATCGCCCGATATCGCCTGACGCCATCAGGATGGGTGCAATGAAGCTGAATATACCGATGAGGGCCGCTGCAATCCCCAGCAGCTTGCGACGACCGATACGGTCGGCCAGCGCGCCGGAGACGACGATCATGCCGCCGCCGATAATGGCGCTGATGAACTGGACGAACAGGAAGTCCGACAGGCGCTGTTGCGTGTGCAGAACTACCCAGCTGATCGGAAAGACGGTGACGAGATGGAAGAGCGCGAAGCTGGCCAGCGGCACGAAGGCGCCTGTGATGACGACGCGCGACTGGCTGCGCAGCATCTCGAACATCGGCTTCGGCTCAAGCTCATGCTGCTCCAGCATGGTCTGGAATTCCGGCGTCACGATCATGCGCAGGCGGGCAAAGAGAGCCAGTACATTGAGCGCAAGCGCAACGAAGAACGGGAAGCGCCAGCCCCAGGCCAGGAATTCCGGATTGGACAGCTGGGTTACGAAGATGATGAAGAAAGCGCTGGCAAGGCCAAAGCCCATGGCGGCGCCGATCTGCGGCATCATGGCGTACCAGCCACGCTGCTTTTCCGGTGCATTCATCGCCAGCAGCGAAACGAGACCGTCCCAGGCGCCACCGAGGCCAACGCCCTGACCGATGCGGAAAAGCGCCAGCAGCAGAGGCGCGATCATGCCTGCATCCGAATAGGACGGCAGGAAGCTGATCGCCATCGTGGAGCCACAGAGTGTGAACAGTGCCGCCGTCAATTTCACGGCGCGACCGAACCTGCGGTCGATCTGGAGGAAAAGGAGGGAGCCGATGGGTCGCGCGATGAAGGCGAGGGAAAATACGGCGAAGGAATAAAGTGTGGCCGTCAGCGGGTCCGCATAGGAGAAGAAGACATATGGGAAGACGAGGACGGAGGCGATTGCGTAGACGAAAAAGTCGAAAAATTCAGTCATTCGAGCAAGAATGACGGCAATGGTGATGCGATCCGGATCGACCGGAACTGCCTTTTTGCCGACGTCTGCAGTGCTCGGCCCATCAAATCTGGCCGTATCGGTATAGCTCATAATATGCCCTCCTGCGTATGGCGAACCATTTTCGTAACGCAAACGGCTCCTCTTCCGTTGCGTCACATGCGGCGGATTGTCACACAGCCCATAGGGGTCGTCAAACGGATTTACTTGAAAGGGCTTGCCGATTGGCGGGACTTTGAGATAATCCCACCACTTGCCGTCTCGACGGGTTTAAAGCCATCCTTGTTGCAGTGCGAAAAAACGCTGCACCGCGACAAAATTACGCATTTATTAAATGACATTTGGCAACTACTCCCGAGACATATCGAAATAATCGAGTTCAAGAACGTGCGCACGATCAAGAAAATATCCACGGCCCTCCTGGGCCTGTCGTCGTTGCTGCTGCTCAGCGGCTGTAACCTCGTCGTCATGAACCCATCGGGCGACGTTGCCCGCCAGCAGGCCGACCTCATCATCACCGCTACCGTTCTGATGCTTCTGATCATCGTTCCGGTCATCGCGCTGACGATCTTCTTTGCCTGGAAGTATCGTGAGTCTGCGAAGTCTACCGATTACGATCCCGAGTGGCATCACTCGACGCGTCTGGAAATGGTCATCTGGTCGGCTCCGGTTGCCATCATCCTCATGCTCGGCACGGTGACCTGGATTTCGACGCACCGCCTCGATCCCTATCGCCCGCTCGACCGCATCGATGAATCCCGCGAAGTGACCGAGCAGCACAAGCCGCTGACGGTCGAAGTTGTCGCGATGGACTGGAAGTGGCTGTTCTTCTACCCGGAACTGGGCATCGGCAGCGTCAATGAGTTCGCAGCACCCGTCGATACGCCGATCAACTTCAAGATCACCGGCACGACGGCAATGAACTCCTTTTTCGTTCCGGCGCTGGCTGGCCAGATCTATGCCATGGGCGGCATGCAGACCAAGCTTCACGCCGTCATCAACCGTGAAGGCACCTATGATGGCTTCTCGGCAAACTTCTCCGGCCCGGGCTTCTCGCACATGCGCTTCAAGTTCCAGGGCATGAGCCAGGAAGGCTTCGACCAGTGGGTCGCCAAGGCCAAGGAGGGCGGCAAGCCTTTCGGTCGCATGGAATATCTGGACTTCGCCAAACCTTCCGAGCGCGAGCCGGTGCAGTATTTCGCCAATGTCGATCCGGAACTCTACGATGCGATTCTCAACCGCTGCGTCGAGCCGAACAAGCTCTGCATGCGTGACATGATGCATATCGACGCCAATGGCGGCGGCGGCAAGGAGGGCATCGATATCGCCAAGGCACTGAACTCCGTGGTCTGCACGCCGCTTGCGCCTTATGGCGTGGCATCCGGCCCACAGTCTCTGCCTGCTGCCATCGAAGGCCAGACATTCGAGCCTGCTGCCCTGCCGCAGATCAAGGCTGAAACCGCACCTGCCACCGGTAGCGCCGGCTAAGACGAAACCGATTATCCGCGGCGCGCTTTCGCGCCGCTCTCTGATTTGATTGAAGAGGCTAAAATGGTCGCCACCACCGATCAAACGTCGTTCCTGCTAGGGAAGCTGACGTGGGAATCCATCCCAATCCATGAGCCCATCCTTATTGTCACCTTCATCGGGGTGGCTTTCGGCGGTGCCGCCGTACTCGGGCTGATCACCTATTTCCGTCTCTGGGGGTATCTCTGGAAGGAATGGTTTACATCCATCGATCACAAGAAGATCGGTATCATGTACATCATCCTGGCGCTCGTCATGCTGCTGCGCGGCTTTGCCGACGCCATCATGATGCGTCTCCAGCAGGCGATTTCCTCCGGCGGTTCGGAAGGTTATCTCAACCCGCACCATTACGACCAGATTTTCACGGCCCACGGCG
Source organism: Agrobacterium larrymoorei (assembly GCF_005145045.1). Classification (NCBI taxonomy): domain Bacteria; kingdom Pseudomonadati; phylum Pseudomonadota; class Alphaproteobacteria; order Hyphomicrobiales; family Rhizobiaceae; genus Agrobacterium; species Agrobacterium larrymoorei. Next base: position 9,872 of record NZ_CP039691.1, on the reverse strand, counting down.
TCATCATGATCTTCTTCATGGCCATGCCGATGATCACCGGTCTGATGAACTACGTCGTACCGCTCCAGATCGGCGCGCGTGACGTTTCCTTCCCGTTCCTCAACAACTTCTCCTTCTGGATGACGACCGCCGGTGCCGTGATCACCATGATCTCGCTGTTCATCGGTGAATACGCCCAGACCGGCTGGCTGGCCTATCCGCCGCTGTCGGGCATTCAGGGAAGTCCGAGTGTGGGTGTCGATTATTACATTTGGGGTCTGCAGATCGCCGGTGTGGGAACGACATTGTCGGGTATCAACCTGATCGTCACCATCATCAAGATGCGCGCACCGGGCATGACCATGATGCGCCTGCCGATCTTCGTCTGGACCTCGCTGTGTTCCAACATCCTGATCGTGGCATCCTTCCCTATCCTGACCGGTACGCTCGCACTTCTGACGCTTGACCGCTACGTTGGTACGAACTTCTTCACCAACGACCTCGGCGGCAACCCGATGATGTACGTCAACCTCATCTGGATCTGGGGCCACCCGGAAGTGTATATTCTGGTTCTGCCTGCTTTCGGTATCTTCTCCGAAATCGTCGCAACCTTCTCCCAGAAGCGCTTGTTCGGCTACACGTCGATGGTTTACGCGACCGCGGTCATCACCATCCTCGCCTATGTCGTCTGGCTGCACCACTTCTTCACCATGGGTTCGGGCGCCAGCGTCAACGCCTTCTTCGGCATCACCACCATGATCATCTCGATCCCGACGGGCGCGAAGATCTTCAACTGGCTGTTCACCATGTATAAGGGCCGCATCAAGTTCGATGTCCCGATGCTTTGGACGGTCGGCTTCATGATCACCTTCGTCATCGGCGGCATGACGGGCGTTCTGCTCGCCGTTCCTCCGGCAGACTTCGTGCTGCACAACTCGCTGTTCCTGATCGCGCACTTCCATAACACGATCATCGGCGGCGTCGTCTTCGGTGTTCTGGCCGGTATCGTCTACTGGTTCCCGAAGGCCTTCGGTTACCGTCTCGATCCGTTCTGGGGCAAGCTGTCCTTCTGGTTCTGGTTCATCGGCTTCTACGTCGCCTTCGTGCCGCTCTACGTGCTTGGCCTGATGGGCGTCACACGCCGCCTCAGCCAGTTCGAAGACACGTCGTTGCAGATCTGGTTCGTGATCGCAGCCTTCGGTGCGTTCCTGATTGCGCTGGGTATCGCGTCCTTCCTCATCTCGCTCGTCGTCAGCTTCTTCAAGCGCGAAGAGCTGCGTGACGTCACCGGCGATCCCTTCCACGGTCGCACGCTGGAATGGTCCACGTCTTCTCCGCCGCCTGCCTACAACTTCGCCTTCACGCCTGTCGTGCATGATGTCGATGCATGGGCGGACATGAAGAAGCGCGGCGCAGAGCGTCCGCTGGAGGGCTTCATCCCGATCCATATGCCGAAGAACACCGGCACGGGCGTCATCATCAGCGCCATCAGCGTCGTTCTCGGTTTCGGTCTGGTATGGCACATCTGGTGGCTTGCAGCCCTCAGCATGCTCGCGATCATCGTGGTCTCGATTGCGCATACCTTCAACTACAATCGCGACTATTACATTCCGGCATCGGATGTAACGGAAGTCGAAGCAGTCCGCACGAAGCTGCTGGCAAATCAGGCTTAAACGAATGGCTCAAGCATCTGCACACACCGCCGATAACGCGGAAAAGCCGGTCTTCTACCTGAAGGAAGACCACCACCCGGAAAACGGCACCTCGCTCGGTTTCTGGCTGTACCTCATGAGCGACTGCCTGATCTTCGCAACGCTCTTTGCAACATACGCCGTCGTCGGCCGCAGCTATGCGGCCGGTCCTTCCGGCGCGGACCTTTTCGATCTGAAGCTGGTTGCCATCAACACCGGCTTCCTGCTGTTCTCCTCCATCACCTATGGCTTTGCCATGCTGGAGGCGCAGAAGAAGAAGGTCAATTCGACACTTCTCTGGCTCGCCATCACCGGCATCTTCGGCCTCGCCTTCCTCGGGCTGGAACTCTACGAGTTTCATCACCTGATCGAAGAGGGCGCGGGTCCGCAGCGCTCGGCCTTCCTTTCGGCCTTCTTCGCGCTGGTCGGCACCCACGGTCTGCACGTCACCTTCGGTGTGATCTGGCTCGTGACGCTGATGGTTCAGGTCAAGAAGTTTGGCCTGCATGCGGAAAACATGCGCCGCCTGACATGCCTGTCCATGTTCTGGCACTTCCTCGACGTCATCTGGATCGGCGTCTTCTCGTTCGTCTATCTGGTTGGAGTTCTGTAATGGCTTCGAACGCACACACACATGATCACGATCATGGCCACGGCCATGGTCACAACGATCACCACCACGATAGCGGTGAGGATCACGGTTCCTTCAAGAGCTACATGATCGGCTTCATCCTGTCGGTCATCCTGACGGCCATTCCATTCTGGCTGGTCATGGGTGACGTGCTTCAGGATCGCACCACCACCGTCATCGTCATCATGGTCTTCGGTGTCATCCAGGTCTTCGTGCACATGATCTACTTCCTGCACATGAACACCAAGTCGCAGGGCGGCTGGACCTTCATGTCGCTGCTCTTTACCCTCGTGGTGGTCATGATCACGCTCGTCGGTTCGCTCTGGGTCATGTACAACATGAACAAGAACATGATGCCGACCATGACGATGGAGCAGATGAAGAATCTGCCCTGATCCCTCATAAGGTCAGCCCTATCAAAGTCCGCGCTTTAAAGGCGCGGACATGTCCTCCGAAAAGACCAATAACCCCATGAATCGGAGAGCGGATTCATGGGGTTATTTGTTGAGCAGGACGCTCCCGTGAAAACTGACATGCAGACATCTCCGAAAAAGCGCATCCGCCCCGCAGCCATCGTCGTCATTCTGATGACGGTCGTCCTCACCGCGTTTTTGCTGGCGCTCGGCACATGGCAGGTGAAGCGCCTTTCATGGAAGCTCGACCTCATCGCACAGGTGGAGCAGCGTGCCCATGCGGAGCCCGTCTCGGCACCGCCGCCATCTAATTGGGGATCGTTGCAAGACCCGTCCAGCTATGAATATCGCCGGGTGAGCCTAACGGGCACATTCCATCATCAGGATGAAGTGCAGGTCTACACCGTCTCCGATCTGGGGCCGGGCTACTGGGTGCTGACGCCGCTGCAGCGCGATGATGGCTCGCTTGTCATCGTCAATCGCGGCTTCGTGCCAAGCGACAAGCGCGATCCTTCTACCCGGGCAGAGGGAGAAGTGCCGGGCATCGTCACCGTCGTCGGCCTGATGCGCGCACCGGAAACCGGCGGCCTGTTCCTGCGCACCAACGATCCGCAGAATGATCGCTGGTATTCCCGCAACATTGCTCAAATCGCCGAGGTGAGGGGCCTGTCCAACATCGCACCATTCTATGTGGATGCGGATGCGACGCCGAACCCGGGCGGCCTCCCGATTGGCGGCAAGACCATGCTCACCTTCCCCAACAACCATCTTTCCTACGCCATCACATGGTACATTCTGGCGGCCATGACGGTTGCTGCGGGCTGGTTCGTAACGCGCAACCTCAATTCGCCCAGACGTCCTGCTGAAGAGGAATAGGAAGCGCTGCCCGGCTTCAGGCTGTCGCAATAAAGCGTTTCACCTTTTCGTGTCCGTTGTTTTATACAAGTCTTTTGTATCGCGGCGATGGTGCCGCGTTTTTCGTGGTGAGACATGGCCCGCGCATTTCTTCTGGTTCTCGATTCCTTCGGCGTCGGCGGCGCACCGGATGCCGAACATTACGGTGATCTTGGCGCAAATACGCTCGGCCATATCGCGGAATTCTGCGCAGCCGGTGCGGCGGATAGAGAAGGACTTCGCTCGGGCCCGCTGAAGCTTCCGAACATGTCGGCGCTGGGCCTGCTGAAGATCGCAGAACTGGCAAGCGGCGATGTGCCCGCGGGGATGCCCCCGCCAGAGCGCATTTATGGCCTGCATGGCTGCGCCAACGAGATTTCCAAGGGCAAGGACACGCCGTCCGGCCATTGGGAAATCGCCGGAACGCCCGTTCGCTTCGATTGGGGTTATTTCTCAACGGAAGGCGATGCGTTTTCGCCGGAGCTGGTTGAGGCCATCTGCGAGCAGGGGAATGTCCCCGGCATTCTCGGCAACTGCCATGCATCCGGTACCGAGATCATCGCCCGCTTCGGTGAAGAACTTATCAGCAGCGGCAAGCCCATCTGCTACACATCGTCGGACTCGGTATTCCAGATCGCCGCCCACGAGACGCATTTCGGTCTGGAACGGCTTATCGCTCTCTGTGAAGTCGTCCGCAAAATCCTCGATCCCCTCAATATTGGCCGCGTCATTGCCCGGCCTTTCGTCGGAGAGACGGCAGCGACCTTCACCCGCACCGGTAACCGACGCGATTTCTCCGTACTTCCGCCAGAGCCGACGCTTCTCGACCGCCTTGTGGAAATGGACCGCAAGGTGCTCGCCATCGGCAAGATCGGTGATATCTATGCCCATCAGGGCGTGTCCCGCGTCATCAAGGCCAATGGCAACGATGCGCTGATGGATGCGACGCTGGAGGCCATGGACGAAGCGCTGAACGGCGATCTGGTTTTCACCAATTTCGTCGATTTCGACATGAATTACGGCCATCGCCGCGATGTCGCCGGTTACGCAGCGGCGCTGGAAGCCTTCGATGCCCGCCTGCCGGAAATTCACCGCAAGATGCAGCCCGGCGATATAGCGCTTCTGACCGCCGACCACGGCTGCGACCCGACATGGCGGGGCACGGACCACACCCGAGAACGCGTGCCGATCATGGCCTTCGGCCCCGGCATCCGCGAAAGAAATATCGGCATCCGCTCGACCTATGCCGATATCGGCGAGAGCATTGCCGCCCATCTTAGCATACCGACTGGCCGACATGGCAGGAGTTTCATGTGACGTCTCATCTTCTGAAAGCGGAAATTCATTGCCATCTGGAAGGCGCAGCCCCGCCATCGCTCGTGCTCGAACAGGCGCGCAAATACAATGTCGATACCAGCGAATTCCTGCGTAACGGCGCTTACGTCTGGACCGATTTCGCCGAATTCATCCGCTGCTATGATGACGTCGCGCAGGTGTTCAAGACGGAAGAAGACTACGCGCTTCTGGCTGAGACCTACCTCACCGAACTGGCTGGCGAGAACACCATTTACAGCGAGCTCATCATCTCGCCGGATCACGGCGACCGCATCGGCCTCGGTGCCGACGCCTATCTGTCAGGCATCACCGAGGGCATTCGGAGGGCCAGGGGAAAGACCGGAATCGAAACCCGCATCATCGTCACGGGCGAGCGGCATTTCGGCCCGGAAAGCGTCATCGCTGCTGCGGAATATGCCGCCCGCGTCAAACACCCGCTGATCACCGGCTTCAACATGGCAGGCGAAGAGCGCATGGGCCGCGTGGCCGATTATGCGCGCGCCTTCGATATCGCCCGCGATGCGGGGCTTGGCCTGACCATCCATGCAGGCGAAGTCTGCGGCGCATTCAGCGTTGCCGACGCTCTGGATCTGGTCAAGCCGCAGCGTATCGGCCATGGCGTGCGCGCCATCGAGGATGCCGATCTCGTCAAGCGTCTTGCAGAGCTTGGCACGGTTCTGGAGGTCTGCCCCGGCTCCAATATCGCGCTCAATGTCTACCCGGATTTCGACAGCCATCCACTGAAGCGCCTGCGTGATGCGGGCGTGCGCGTCTGCATCAGTTCGGACGATCCACCCTTCTTCGCCACTTCGCTTGCGCAGGAATATGAGATTGCCCGCCATGCATTCGGCTTCACCGATGCCGAAATCAATGCCATGACACGCACGGCGCTCGAGGCAGTATTCGTGGATGAGGTGACCCGCCAGACGCTTCTGGCAAGGTTCGATGCATCGACACGAGTGTCAGCCTGAGACCAAGATGCAAGACTGCGGCTTAAAACGCCTCTGCGGTCTTGCGAAATCCTGCCATTCGGTCAAATAGAAAACGATACAAAGAAAAAGGAAAGGCCAGTTTCCATGGACGGCGTCACAGTCATCAATCACCCGCTCGTGCAGCACAAGCTCACCATCATGCGCAAGAAGGAAACATCGACGGCAAGCTTCCGCCGGCTTCTGCGCGAGATTTCCACGCTGCTCTGCTATGAGGTGACGCGCGATCTAGACCTGACGATGTCGACCATCGAAACGCCGATGCAGACCATCGAAGCACCGGTGCTGGAAGGCAAGAAGCTGGTTTTCGCATCCATCCTTCGCGCCGGTAACGGCCTGCTGGAAGGCATGCTGGAACTCGTTCCGTCCGCGCGCGTCTCGCATATCGGCGTCTACCGCGATCACGATACGCTGGAAGCCGTCGAATATTACTTCAAGGCCCCGGAAAGCCTCGATGCCCGCCTGATCATCGTCGTGGATCCGATGCTGGCAACCGGCAACTCCTCCATCGCCGCCGTGGAAAAACTGAAAGAGCGCGGCGCAAAAAACATCCGCTTCCTCTGCCTGCTGGCCGCACCCGAAGGCATCAAGAACTTTCACGAAGCACACCCGGATGTCCCGATCTACACGGCTTCCATCGACAGCCATCTCAACGAACAGGGCTACATTATGCCCGGTCTCGGGGATGCTGGCGACCGTATGTACGGAACGAAGTAACAGCTGTTCTTACATTTCCGGTATGCTAAAGCCCGCTTCCCTCTCCATGGGAGCGGGCTTTTGCTATTCTTCAGTAAGTGATCCGTTGTCCCGCGCAAATCGCGTTGCGAGCCAGAGATGTGCTGCGAGAATGATCGGCGGTAGACCCAGCCAGAAGATGAAGCCTCCATTAGCAAAGGCATCACTGGCGATCGTAAAGGCCCATGCAAGAAATCCCATAGTGCCTATGGGAATGATGGCGACGAGCAACCCGATGCGAAGATCGCGACGATGCCTCACCAAACCCTTCGATCCGTTTTTGACGTAAACGAGAGACAACCTTCCTAACTGCCACAAGGCGAAATAAGCGGCTACGACGAACAGGACGAAGGCTACAGATCCAAACAGGCCCGGCAAGGTTTCCGGATCAATCAGACCCGTAACCATGTAGGCGGGCAAAGCTATCGGTGTCAGCGCCACAGCGAATGCGCCAACCGGCGCAAGAACTGCAGCGAGCAGATAGAGCGGCAGAGCAAAAACAATGAATTCGACGCAATAGGCGCAACGAAAAAACACGGACGGGGTCATCATGCCGCGATTTCCTCGAGTTCGCCTTTTGCCTTGCGTGTCATCGACAGTCGCTTCCAGTTGGAAGAAGCGTAACGATGCGCCTGAACGAGCGCGATCCACATTCCAAGCTGCTTGAGCAACCGAAAACGACCTTTGCTTCGAAATTCCGTCTTTCGCTCGACGCGCGTCCGGTTTCCATCAAGCGGAGTGAGTGTGAACTCGTCCTCCAGCACATCCACCCAATCACCGCACCAGACGGTGGATTCCTGCATGCGGTAACGTAATTTCCGGTTCACATCGCAGATCAGGATACGCTGATTGATCGTGCCAAGATCTGTGGTGCATTGGCGCGTATTGCCGACCTTTGCTTCACCTTCCAGAACCTTGCAGCTCATGGGTTTGGGAATGCCGAAGCGGAAAAGGAGAGGGCGTCTGTCATCCATGCGGGCGTGAAGAAAATGCGGCCATATCTCGTCTGGGCTGCAATCGAAAATCCAGCTGGAACGAATGTGCATGCCGATCTCCTTGCTTCATTTATACAATTAGGTAATCGACTAAATGTAAGTCTGTCAACAATTAATTGATTACCTAATTGTTTAATGGTATGAAGCATCATGACCATACAGCTGATATTCGAAGCCCTGTCTTCGCCCATACGCCGAAAAATCCTGGCCTATGTCGCCCATCAAGAGATGAATGCGGGGGATATAGCCGCACGCTTCGATATGTCGAAGCCGTCTATTTCGCAGCATCTTCAATTGCTTGAGCATGCCGGGCTTGTGGCGTCTGAGAAGCGCGGAAAATATGTCTACTATCGGCAGATGCCGGATACGCTTGCAAGCACGCTGACCGGTTTTGTCCAGGAAATTTGTCCGATCGGCGGACCGCTTCGCCGCGAAAGCGCGCAGAACGCTAAAGACGCATCCGTAAAAGAGATGCAGGTCGAGTCAGGCACCAAGGGCGCCTGACCGAACAAACTTTCTGCGCCGTCCTCAAGCCAGTTCTACGCCGATGCCACAACAAAAAGGGCGCTGTCTCTAACAACGCCCTTTTTTGATTTTTGAAGTCCGCGGGCAAGTCGGCCTTCTGGCCGACCGCGTGCTTACGCGTTGTTTTCGTTGATCAGGCGCTTGAGAAGTTCCACCTCGTGGCCGAGCTTCGTGTCGCCGGAGATCAGTTCTTCGATCTTGCGAACGGCATGGAGGACCGTTGTGTGGTCGCGACCGCCGAAGCGGCGTCCGATTTCCGGGAAGGAACGCGGCGTCAGCATCTTGGCGAGATACATGGCAACCTGGCGCGGCTTGACGATGACACGGGTACGGCGGTTGGAGACCAGTTCCTGACGCGAGACATTATAATGCCGCGCGACGATACGCTGGATGTCCTCGATGCGCACGCGCTTGGCTTCGCCCGTGCCGACGAGATGCGACAGCAGCTCATCCACACGCTCGACAGACAGGTTCGGCTCGAAGGAGCGGCGGAAGATCAGCTGGTTGAAGGCGCCTTCCAATTCGCGACCGCTTGCCGTTACGCTGCGCGCAACATGCGAAACGATGTCTTCGGCGATTTCGAAAGACGGATCTTCCTGACGGGCGGTTTCGATACGCTGCTTCAGCATCTCGTAACGCATCTCGTAATCCGGGCCTTCGATCTCGATGGCCATGCCGCCCTGAAGACGCGAACGAACGCGTGGATCGAGCGATTCCAGCTCCCAGGGCGCACGGTCCGCAGCAACCACGACCTGCTTGGCGCTGTCGAGCAGCATGTTCAGGAGATGGCAGAATTCGTGCTGGATCATCTTGCCCTGCAGGAACTGCATATCGTCGATGATCAGCAGATCGATATTGCGCAGCGTATCCTTCAGCGTCAGCGCATCATTGTCGCGGATCGCGGTGGCGAAACGCCACATGAAATATTCAGCCGTCAGATAGACCACGCGCGGATTGCGCGGGCTGTCGATGGCGGCATTCGCGATGGCCTGAAGAAGATGCGTCTTGCCAAGGCCTACACCCGCATGAATGAAGAGCGGGTTGAAGCGCACGGCACCGGCACCGGCTTCCGCAATCGTCTTGGCGGCAGCCAGGGCAACACGGTTCGAAGACCCTTCAACGAAGGTATCGAAAGTGAAGCGGATGTCGAGCGGAGAGCCGAAAAGCGGGCCGGAACCCGAATGGCGCGGCGCTGGCGCGGATGCCGCGGCACTGCCAGCAAGGCTGGAAGCAGCAACGGGCTGCGGCGGAATGAAGGGCTTCGCGCGCTGTGCGCTCATGCCCATGTCCTGCTGCGGTTGAACGCGCTCTTCCGTCTGCGCTGCACGCACCGGGCGGCTGGCCGAACGAACAAGGATTTCGACCTTCAACACGTCTGCATCTTCGCTCTGCACCAGCGTCGTGATGAGATCGATGTAACGGTTGTTGATCCAGGATTTCAGAAATGTCGTCGGAACCGTAAAGCGAACGACGCTCTTCGATACCGAATGGAGTTTCAGCCGGGCAAACCAGCTTGCGTAAACCTCTGGACCAACCTGAGCCTTGAGCCGCGCGCTAAAACGTTCAAACAGCGCGTCGTGCTTCATGTCCGGTTTGTCTCCCGCCGCATCATTGCAAACTGCATCAACAGCCTTCTGTGCGCGGTCCCCGTTTGCCACCGCGCCCATTGCCAAATTCAATTGCAT